>JBBEBG010000004.1 GCA_040882465.1 Gemmatimonadota bacterium | reverse complement strand
GCCTTCGTCTACTTAGCGGCCCACGCCCCCTCAGGGGTGATGGGCCGCTTCGTTCGTGTTCGTACCGGAAAGAACTAAGTCCTTCCACGGCCAGTCGTGAACGGCTCGAGCAGAAGCCTCACCGCGGCTCGGGGATCCGCCGCTCCCATGACCGCTCCGATGACGGCGATCCCGGCCGCACCGGTGCCCGCGAGAAGTCGAGCGCGCTCCACGGTGATCCCGCCGATCCCCACCACCGGAATCGAAACGGCCCGCGCAACGCGTGCGAGCCCGTCCGGGCCGATCGATTCGCCCGCATCCTCTTTCGAGGGCGTTGCCCAAACCGCTCCCACTCCGAGGTAGTCGGCACCTTCCCGCTCGGCTACACGCGCCTCCTCGGGATCGTCGGTGGAATACCCGATGAGAAAGCCCGGAGGAGTCGATCGGCGCACTGCGGCCAGCGGAAGGTCGTCGGGTCCGAGGTGAACGCCGTCGGCGCTCACGGTGAGCGCCACGTCCACGCGGTCGTTCACGAACAAAAGAGCGCCGTGTGCGGTCGTTTCGCGGCGCAGCTCGCGTCCCAGGCCGGCGAGCTCCCGCGCACTCTGTTCCTTCGCGCGGAGCTGGATCGCGGGGGCTCCAGCGGAGAGTGCGAGCCGTACGACCTCGATGACCCCTCGTGGCGCGGCCTGCGCTTCATCCATGACGACGATGAGGCGAAGGCGTTCGGCGAGTCCTTCCCTGCCGCCCCCGCGACGGCTCGACCCCGGGGGAACCACCCCGTCCCGATCCGCCCTTTCCCCGGGGGTCAGCTTCCCTCCTCGTCCCTCAGCTCGATCTCATCCCACTCTCTCCGGGCCTGGATTCGCGCGTTGTTGTGCTGGTCGAGGGTCGACGAAAAGATGTGGGTCCCGTCGGGACGGGCGACGAAATAGAGGTAGGGGACGTCCGCCGGGTTGAGGACAGCCTCGAGGGCCGCCCGCCCGGGTGCCCCGATCGGCCCCGGAGGGAGCCCGGCCTGCGCGTACGTGTTGTACGGGTGATCGGCGACGGAGTCGATATCCGCGTAAAGGAGCCGGCTTCGCCGCTCGCCGAGGGCGTATTGAACCGTCGGGTCCGCCTGGAGCGGGATTCCGAGACGAAGGCGATTGTGGAACACGCCCGAGATCATCGGCATCTCCGCGTCGAGGACAGCTTCCGCCTGCACGATCGAGGCGAGGGTCGCGACCTCGCGCTCGCTGAGCCCGCGCGCCTCCGCGGCGACTCTCCGCTCCGGGGTCCAGAAGGAGCGGTACGCCTCGACGAGGGTTCCGACGATGGACTCGAGACCCACCCCCGGGGCGAAGAAATAGGTGTCGGGGAAGAGGTATCCTTCGAGGCCGGGACCCGGAACTTCCCACTCTTCCTCGACTCCGGTCTCCAGGAGCTCCGCTTCCACCTGGATCGAATCGAGCTCCGCGAAGGCGGTGATGCGCGCGGCGATTTGCCGGAGAGTGAAGCCCTCGGGAATCGTCAGTGGGAAGGTGACCATCCGTCCCGCCACGAGTTGATCGAGCAGAGCTCCCCATCCGGCGTCGCCGGGGACCTCGTAACTTCCAGCCCGCACCTCCCGGTCGTCTCCCCGAAGGCGAGCATAGGTGCGGAATATGAGCGGCCTTCCCACGAGATTCCGGGCCACGAGGGTATCCGTGACCTCGGCGAAGGTGGCCCCGGCCGGAATCGTGAACTCCACTAACTCACTGGTCGCTTCGCCGTCGGAACATCCGGCCGCGAGCGTGGAAGCGAGGGCGACCGCGAAAAGGTGGAGCGCGGGTGGCGCTCGTCGCGGCGTCATGGCACTCTCCGTCGCCGGTCGAGCCACTCCTGGAGAAGGATTGCCGCGGCCGCTCCGTCCACCCGTCCCTTTTCTTCGCGCTTGTGGAGGGGGAGCCCCGACGAGCGGACCATCCGTTCGGCCCGGACCGAGCTCATCCGCTCGTCCACGAGGTGGACGGGGAGTCCGAGCCTCTCGCCGAACTTCGCTGCGACAGCTCGGACTTCGTGGCTCCATTCGGAATCCTCCCCGGAGAGCTCCAGCGGAAGTCCAAAGACGATCGCCTCGACGCCGCAGCGGCGCGCCACCTCTTCCATGGCCTTGAAGGGTGGGCGCTTTCCGGGACGCCGCCGAATGGTCGCGAGGGGGGTCGCCAGCGTTCCCGTCTCGTCGGAGAGGGCGAGTCCGATCCTCGCTTCGCCAAAGTCCACGCCCAGGGCTCGCACGGGGAGGAGCGGGAAGGGCGCGCCTTCCTGCACCGGTTCCTCAGATCCGGGCGAGGGCCGCATCCAGCGCGTCGCCGCTGAGGAGGTGGCCATAGGCGGATTGGATCGCGCCTTCCGAGCCAACGAGAAAGGAGCACTCGTCGTCTCCCCGGCTTCGGCATCCCGCTTCCAGGACCGCGATGGGTCCGCCGCCGACGCGTCCGAGGATGTAGGCAAAAACTCCGGCGGAGAAAGCGCACCCGAGCTCTTCGTCACCATTGAGCGTAGGGTTGCTTTCGCCCCAGGAGCGGGCTCGCAGAAACCCGAACGCCGGATGGATTCTCTCCTGTTCCAGGCGTCCCCACCCACGCGCGTCGAAGTACCGATCCAGCTCTTGCCAAAAGACAGCTTCCGTGAGGGCCGCGGGATCGGCACCGATTTCCCGCGCGAACCCCTGGAAGAAGTCTTCCCCCGCGGCGAATCCCGCTTCGTGGAGCGCGTGGGTCGCTTCGCGCACGCCGACCTCTGTCTGGATTGCCCGGCGCAGGTGAAAAAGAGTCGCCGCGGGAAGGGTCAGGTCCCGTTCGATTGTCACACGTCGGGTCACGCCGTCCTCCATGGGGCTCCCTTTCGCCGGCGTCCGGGTCTCGAACACAATATACTACGAGGTGCCCAGGCGGCCGATGCGCCGGGCCTCCGGTCCCGGCTCGGGGGACCTTCGGCGGGTCCAGGCGGTATGCGGAGGAGAGGGCTGGTCGGAGAATGGTGCCTCGTTTGGTGCCGCTCCCAGGGTCCTCGTCCCGATGACCGCACTAACGTATTCAGAGGAGATTTCCCCTATGGCACACGAGGAAGACCCACAGATCCTCGGATTCGTCGCAGGATTGATTTGCGGGGCCGCCATCGGAGCCGGAGTCGCGATCCTCATGGCCCCGGACTCCGGAAGAAAGACGCGGAAACGGCTTCAGAAGGCTGCAGTGGACCTTCGGGAAACGGCCGCCGACCGCTGGGACGATGTCGCTGAGGATGTGAAGGACCGCGTCGAGGAAGTCCTGGATGGGGCCCGGAAGCGGTTTTCCTGACCCCTCGGGCGCCTCATCGCCAAGGCCAACGGAGGGAGGAGGGGGCGCTCCGGACCGAGTCGTCGCACTCTTCGGTGGGCTCGGTGCCCGGGATGAAGTACTCGACGTAGGCGCGGTCGCGCGGGCACCAGGGCGACGCCAGGAGGCCGGTCTTCGAGTCAACCTCGCGGGTGATGAGCCCGTCGAGGGGCCAGCGGTCGGGAATCGGGAGGATCGGGCCCTGGTTCGGCCCCCCCTCGGATGATTCGTCCGGGAAGATGTCCCCCACATAGACCTGGCGCATGAACTCCCCGAAGGCCGGGGCCGCGAATCCGCCCCCGGTCGCGAGGGGGTGGATCGTCTGGGGTTGGTCCATCCCGATCCAGACCAGGGCCTGGAGGGTCGGAGTGGCACCGACGAACCAGACGTTCGTGCCTTCGTTGGTGGTTCCCGTCTTTCCACCCGTGGGGACCTCGTACGGGAGCCCGGCGGTCACCCGCACACCGCTCGAACCCGTCCCGCGGTCCACGACGGTCTCCATGAGGCTCAATGTCATCCGGGCGCTGAGCCGATCGAGCGCCTGCGTACGTTCGATCCTCGGCTCCCAAACCACCTCACCGTCCGCGTTTTCGACCCGGAGGACGGTGAATGCGGGCGTGCGGACTCCGAGCGCCGCGATGGCGGCGTACGCCTCGGCGAGCTGGAGGGGAATCACGTCGGGGGATCCGATCGGCATCGCCGGAAAGCGTGGAATATCGGTCCGAATTCCCAGACGCCGCGCGGTCTGTGCGATCGTCTCGAGCCCCACCTCGTCGTTTCCGAGCTTCGCGGCGATCGTATTGATGGACAGCCGGAAAGCCTCGCGCAACGTCATGTCTCCCAGGAACTCGTTGGACTCGAAGTTGCTGGGCGCCCACGGTTCCAGACCGGGCCCTTGCTCCCAGAAGTAGGGGTTATCCGCGATGATGAACGATGCGGGGATCCCGATCGAGAATGCCGAGGCGTACACGAACATCTTGAAGGACGACCCCGGCTGCCTGCGCGCCAGGCGGAGGCGGTCGAACTCCGAGTGCTCGAAATCCCGTCCCCCCACGTAGGCGCGGATGGCCCCGGTCTGGGGCTCGATGGCGATCATCGCGCCCTGGAGATAGGGCGTGGAGGCGAGCTTCTCGCCCTCCGGCGTCGTCTCCATGTATGCCGCGTAAGCCGCGCGGGGATACCCGGGGCGCGCCTCGACCGCGACAAGGGCACGTTCCAGGGCAATCTCGGCGGCGCGCTGCATCCCGACATCGAGGGTCGTGAAGATCCGATACCCGGCCGTATAGAGGTCACTTCCGAAGAGATCCTGCATCGCCTGCCGGACCGTTTCGACGAAGTACCGAGCCGAGCCCTCGGATGCGTAGCCCCGCTCTGTCGGAAGCGGGAAGCGCTTCCATTCGTCGACCTCCGCCTCGGTCAGGAATCCCTCTCCGGCCATCCGATCGAGGACCAGATTTCGCCGGGAGCGGGCTGCCTCGGGATAGCGGAAGGGAGAGTAATTGCCCGGATTGTTTCCGACTGCGGCCAATAGGGCGCCTTCGGCGGGGTTCAGGTTGATTACGTCCTTCCCGAAGTAGTTCCGTGATGCCGTCTGAACACCGTACCACCCCGGCCCCAGGTAGATCTGGTTCATGTAGGCTTCTAGGATCTGATCTTTCGTGTACGCCCGTTCGATCTCGAGCGCGACCTGCAATTCCCTCAGCTTGCGCTGGAGGCTCGTATCGAAGCCGACTTCCTCCACGAAAATGTTCCGGGCGAGTTGTTGCGTGATCGTACTCGCGCCACCGGTCCGGAGCGACAACCCCGTGACCGACCGGACCAGCCCCGTAGGGATCACGCGGGAGACCACCGCACGCAAAATCGCACGTGGATCGAAGCCGCCATGGGTGTAGAACCGGCCGTCCTCGATCGCGATGAAGGCCTGGGGGAGGTGCGGGGGAAGGGCGTCGATCGTGACCGCCGTCCGGCGTTCGATTCCGAGCTCGGCGATGAGACGTCCGTCGTGGCTGAAGACCTTGGAGGTCTCCTGCGGCTCCCAGGTGTGGATCTGGGCGACGGATGGGCAATTGGCGCACAGGTTTCGCCACGCCCCGGTGGTTAATCCCACCCCGACCGCGAACACGAAAAGAAGGGTCGCCCAAACCCAGGGGCGGCTGGCGACCCACTCGGTCGCACCGCGCAGCGTAGCCCAGGTCTTGGAGAGAATTCGATTGAACCGTTCGTTCACGTCGTCCCTCCAGGCCGACTCAATCGCGGGGTCATCGGCAGGGATACCCCGGCGCTGCGGTACCGGGTCCCTTCCCGCCCGGGCGCCATAAATTCCACAAGCCTACAGATCCGCGCTTTTCTTGACAGCCACTCAGGGCTCGCCTATTGATTTTGAATTTCCCATCGCGAGAGTGATTGCGAGCGCCCGACGAGGCACGGGACACGGGGGCGGCCGCATCGCGGGGCCCTCGATGGTCCGAGTCCTTTCGGCACATCTCCCCGCCCTTACTCAGTGTTCGTCCTCGACTCCGACCGGGAGCATCCGTATGGATCTGCAGTTTCGCACCCCGTTGGGAAGGGTCTTGGGTGCCTGGGTTCTCGCACTCGCTCTTCTTACGCTCGCGGCCGGGGCCCTCACCGCGCAGCAAGGCGCCGTCGCCGGTCGGGTCACGGATGCCGGCACCGGGCTTCCGCTGAGTGGGGTCTTGATCCAGGTCGTCGGGACGGCGCTCGGAGCGGTCACTTCCCCCGCAGGGGAGTATAGAGTCGCAAATATCTCTCCGGGCGAGGTCGAGCTCCGGGCGAACATGCTCGGCTACTCTCCGGCCACTCGATTCGTCTCGGTCGCGGCGGCGGTGACCGCGATCCAAGACATCGCCCTTCTCCTCACGCCGGTTTCCCTCGACGCCCTGGTTATCACCGCCACCGGGCTCCAGCGGCGCCGCGAGCTCGGAAACGCAACGACGACTCTCCAAGTCGGGCGCGAGCTGGAGCGGACCGCGCCCAGGACGTTGACCGCCCTCCTTCAGGGGCGCGCGGCCGGCGTCCAGGTCCTCCAGAATTCCGGCACGACCGGCGCCGCGTCCATGCTGAAGATCCGCGGAAACAGCTCACTCGGCCTGGACAACACGCCGCTCGTCTACGTGGACGGGGCGCGCATCTCGAACGAGACGCTCTCGGGTCCGCCGATCGGGGGTCAAACCACGAGCCGCCTGAACGACCTCACGCTCGACGACATCGAATCCGTCGAGATCGTGCGTGGCCCGTCGGCGGCCACCCTGTATGGGACCGAGGCCGCGGCCGGCGTGATTCGAATCACCACGAAGCGGGGGCGTTCGGGGGCCGCCGAGTGGACTTTCCGGTCCCAGCTCTCGGGGGTCTGGGACGCCACCGACTGGCCCGATGTCGTGTTCAATCCGCGTGGGCTCCTCGGGTTCCTGGGCCCTGCGGTCCCGGACACGGTCTATCGCATGAATCTCCTCAACGATGGGACCGCCGGAGAAGGCGTGTACGGAACACCGTGGCGGACCGGGCTCGAGCAGAGCTACGGGGCCTCGCTCCGCGGAGGAGTCGAGGGAGTGACCTACTACTTTTCAGGTGAATTGGCTCGCCAGGAGGGGACGCTGATCAACAACGAGGCGGCCCGCCGAAACGTGCGCGGGAACCTGAACGTGCATCCGTCGGAGAATGTGGACATCGCGGTGTCCACGAGCTTTTCCAGCAACCGTGTCGCCCTTCCTCTGAACGACAACACGACCGACGGATTCATCGCGGCCGCGCTCGTGGGCTTTCCCTGGGAAATGCCAATCACGCGGGACGATCCGGTGACGGGAGCGCCCGGCGTCTCCACCTGTCCCCTCCATTACGAGGTGTCCCGCGCCACCGGGGTTCCGATCGCTTTTCTCGGTCCCGCTCTCGGCCTCCCGCCATGCGCGGAGAACCCGTTTTTCTCCGGACACGCCTGGGAGGATGTCGCTTCGATCGAAAACGACCAGAAGATCGAGCGCTTCATCGGGAGCGTGACCGTGGACTACCGCCCCGCATCGTTCCTCCGCGCGAGCGGGACCATCGGGTACGACCAGTTTTCGGACCAGACGGGAACCTTTTATCCGGTGGATCCGAGTCTCGTCTTCGGAGACCTCTCCCTCGGGGCCCGGAGCATCAACAACCTGGTCAACCGGAACTTCAGCCTCGAAGGGTACGTCGCCGGAACCTTCGACCTGACGCCGGAGCTCCGCTCCACGACCACCGTGGGGGCCCAGTTCTTCCGGACCCGAACCGAGGTCGCCGGCTCCCTCGGCCGCATCTTTCCGGCCGGGCCGACGACAGTGGCGAACGCTCTTCGGACCGAAGGGACGGAAGGCGTGGCCGAGAACCGGATCCTCGGCCTCTACATCCAGGAGCAGATTGCCTGGCGCGACCGACTCTTCGTGACGCCGGCGGTCCGCGTGGATGAAAGCAGCGCCTTTGGGATGAATCTGGGGCGCAAGGTCTATCCGCGAATCATGGCCTCTTACGTGATCAGCGAGGAGGACTGGTTTCCGCGCGACCTCGTCGAATCCTTCCGGTTTCGGGGCGCCTGGGGTCAGTCGGCCAAGCAGCCCGGGACACTCGCCTCTCTTCAGCTCCTCGCGCTTCAGCGCACGACCTTTCGGGGCGAAGACGTGGCCGGCGTCGTCTTCGTTGATCAGGGAAATCCCGATCTCGAACCCGAGACCGGTACCGAGGTGGAGCTGGGTTGGGAGGCTTCCGTGTTGGGAGGGCGGCTCGGCGTGGACTTCACCTTTTACCACCAGATCACAAAAGATGCGATCGTGCAGCGGGACGTTCCCCCATCTTCGGGATTTCCAGCCCCGGTCTCGACCAACATCGGAGAGATCCGCAATCGTGGAGTCGAGATTGGCGCATACGCGTCGGCCCTCGACGTGCCGGGAGCCCGCTGGGATTGGCAGTTGACTCTGGGCACCAACGACGGCGAGATCACGCGGCTCGACGAACCGATCCATTTCGGTGTGGATAGCCGGTCGCAGCGGCACACCGAAGGGTATCCCTTTGGCGCCTACTTCTCCCGGAGCTACTCCATCGGCGGAGACGGGGAGGTCCATTCCACGGATGAGCCGGTGTTCTTGGGACATCCCACGCCGGAGTACGACGGATCCCTTTCCACTTCCCTCACCCTGTTCGACTGGGTGACCCTCTTCGCGGAGCTGGGCTTTGCGGGCGGGCATCAACAGCTCAACAGCACCGAGGAGTTCCGCTGCGGGCTCCTCGGGGGCGGCACGTACGGGGGGACGTGTGACGCCATCTTCGAGGAGGACACCGAGGGCGAGCGGACGGACGCGGCGCGGATCAAGGCCCAGGCGGCGAGCGACGTGGAGTTCGGACCCTGGATCGAAGACGCGAGCTTCGCGCGGCTCCGGACCGTCTCGGCCCGAATCGAGATTCCGGGCGCATGGTTGGCACACATTGGCGCCACGCGGGGAAGCTTTACTCTCGCCGGGGAAAATCTCGCCCTCTTTACGGACTATTCGGGGATGGATCCCGAGGTCAACGGAGCCGGGGGGAGGCAGGACCTCCGCGTGGATTTT
Source organism: Gemmatimonadota bacterium (assembly GCA_040882465.1). NCBI lineage: Bacteria > Pseudomonadati > Gemmatimonadota > Gemmatimonadota bacterium. The sequence continues at coordinate 34,073 of JBBEBG010000004.1, read as the reverse complement.
TTGACGCTTCCCCCGGCGCGACGGGTTTCCGGGTGGGTCTCCATCACCTTTTGAGCCGAATTCCCGGACCAGGGGAGCAGCCTAGATGACCAGGGTATGGGAGAGGGGGTGCGGTTCGCGGCGAGGGCTCGTCCTGCTCGCGGCTTCGTTGGTGGGAATCTGCGGGTGCGAGGGAATCCTGGATGTGGAGACGTCCGGGGTCATCGTCCCGGGGGACCTGGACGCGGCGGGACCCGCCGGGGTTCCCACGCTCGTGAACGGGATGGTGGGGAGCTACAACGCCTCGGCGGACAACGTGGCCCGGTACGCCGCCCTTCTGACGGACGAGATGATCCTCGGAGGAACCTTCCCGGATCGTTTCGACGTGGACCGGCGTCGAATTCTGTCGAGCAACGCCTCGGTTACGGACGAGCTCTACACGCCCCTTCACGCGGCGCGGTTCCAGGCCGACACGACAGTCGTCATTCTAGAGGCCCGCCTCGCCGATCCCGCTTTCGAGGAAGTGTTGGACCAGATGGAGGAGGGAATCGCGCTCGGCACGCTGTATGGCGGATACACGCGGCTCTGGCTCGCCGAGCTCTTCTGCTGGAGCATTCTCACCGGCGTTTTTCCCGAGACCGCTCCCGTCATGCCGGATGCCCGCGTTCACGAGGCCATCACCTTTCTCGCGGAGGCCCAGACACTCGCGGCGGCCGCCGGGCTCGCGGACATCCGGCATGCGGCGATCGTGGGGCAGGCGCGCGCGCACCTCTGGCTCGGCAACTACGCGGAGGCTGCGGCACTCGCCGTGCTGGTCCCCCGCTCGTTCGCCTTTCTCTCCGAGTATTCCAATCGCAACCCGGACCAGTACAACCAGGTCTATACGCTCACGTACGGGGACACGGAGGGGCTCCGTTGGACGGTGGGAGACGGGAGCTCTTCGATCCGCGGAAACGAGGCGTGGGAGCACCTCGGGCAGTTCATCGGTCTCAATCTGATCCGAAATCGTCCGCCCGGATTCACCACGCTCCACGGGTCCATTCCCGTGCTTCTGCAGACGCTGTACAGCCGGCCCGAAGCGGAGATCTTGATGGCCTCGGGCGTCGAAGCCCAGTTGATCCGCGCGGAGGTTCTGGTTCGGCAGGGAAATACGGGGGCCGCGGAAGGACTCCTGAACGATCTGCGATCGGACTATTCACTCCGGGCGACACTCCGGTGGGGAGTCGCGCCGCCCTCGCCGCAAAGTGCCCTTCAGCCCCTCGTGCTTACCGGCGATCTGACGGCGGACGTGAAGCGGGTCGCGGACGAACGTGCCCGGGAGCTCTGGCTCACCGGAGACCGTCAGGCGACGTCACGCCGCCTCCGGCGCGATCCGGCCGTCACCATCAATCTCTTTCCCCCCGTGAAGGGGGCTGGGATTGCGGGTGGAGACGACATCGCCTTTCCCATCGTCCTCCGCGAGCTCGACAACAACCCGAATCTGAGCCCCGGGCAGGCCTGTCCCGCCGGGCAGATCTCCGGCGGTTGGAGCTGAAAACTCGATGAGACGCCCGCCTCGAGTCGGCCGAACTCGACGCGGCGGGGGCTGGAGGCAAAAGACGCGAGGGGGTAGCTTGTTCTCGATGACACCGGGGCGAAGGGATGGAGGGCAACTCGGGACACCCGAGTCTGTCGTGGATGCGGCGCGCGGAGACACGCATGCGGTGAGCCGCGCCCCTCGGCGGGTGGAGAAACCCTGGGGGTACGAGCTCATCTGGGCGCACACCGACGACTACGCGGGAAAACTCCTTCACGTTCGTGCCGGTGAAGCCCTCTCGCTCCAGCTCCACGAAGAAAAGGACGAAACTCTCTTCCTCTTGGAAGGAGAGGTGCGGCTTCAGGTTGGAAGCGGGATCAACACGTTGGGGCCCGTCGCCTGGATGGTCGGGGAGTCGTTCCGCATCGTTCCGGGAACGCTACATCGCATGGAGGCGATTTCCGACTGCACGATCTTGGAAGTGAGCACGCCGGAGCTCGACGACGTAGTCCGGGTCCGGGACCGATATGGACGAGCACCGGACGAGGGCGTGCCAGACGAGGACGTGCCGAAAAAGGGCGTGCCGAAAAAGCACATGAGGCGGTCCTGAGCGAGTGATCCTCGAGCCCAGCGCCGGAGGGATGGAGTCCGTCCCGTTCATCCTTTCCCTGGGATCCAATCAGGGCGACCGCGCCGGGTACCTGCGACTCGGTCTGGCTTACCTGGGCGACCGGATCGTCGTGGACGCCATCTCCCGGACCATCGAGACGGCACCTTGGGGTCCGGTGACCCAGCCGCACTTCCTGAATCTCGCGTTGCGCGGCCATGGCGCTCCGGATCCATTCGCGCTTCTCGCCTGGGCGCGGGAAGCCGAGCTGTCCGCAGGGAGGGTCCGGGGCGTTCGCTTCGGGCCGCGCACCCTGGACGTGGACATCATCTTTTTCGGCGGACTCGTTCTGGAGACCCCCTCCCTGACCCTTCCGCACCCCCGCTGGGAAGGGCGTCCCTTCGTCCGGGATCTTCTCGCTGAAGTGGCGGGCGATCTCAGGGATCCCCGAACGGGGAAAGCTCTCGCCGGGATGGCGGCCGCGGCGAAGGAGTGGGGGGCGTGACCGGCATGGGTCCCCGCTGGGAGGTCGGCGTGGAAGCGGGTAAGGAGGCTGGATATCCGGTCGTGGTCGGGCCTGGCGTCCTCGAAGATCTCCCCCTCCTTCTCCGTCGCCACGCACATGTACACCGGTACGCCCTGATCGCGGATGCGCGCGTCCATTCGATCCATGGGGACCGTGTCGTCTCCCTCCTCACCGCGGACGGCGTCGCACTCTCGGTTCACACCTTTCCCGCGGGAGAAGAGCGGAAGACGCGCGCCGAGTGGGAGAGGCTCACGGACGAGCTCGTGGCGGCCGGCGTCGGGCGCGACGGTTGTGTGATCGCCCTCGGAGGCGGGGTGGCCGGAGATCTCGCCGGCTTCGTGGCGGCGACCTACATGCGGGGAATCCCGGTTGTGCAGATCCCCACCTCGCTCGTGGCGATGGCGGATGCCTCGGTCGGCGGGAAGACGGGCGTGGACCTCCCTTCCGGGAAAAATCTCGTGGGCGCTTTTCATCCGCCGCGCTTCGTCCTCGCGGACACCAACCTCACCTCGACGCTGCCGCGCGCGGAACGGAGTCAGGGGCTCGCAGAGGCCCTCAAACATGGGGCAATCCTGGACGCGGAATATTTTCGGAGCATCGTCGAGGAAGCCGACGCGCTCCTCGGGGGTGCGCCCCTGGCGACGGCCGCTGTCGTGACCCGATCGGTGGAGCTCAAGGCGAGCGTCGTGAGCCGGGACGAGAAGGAGGTGGGGCTTCGCCAGATCCTGAATTTCGGACACACCCTGGGCCACGCGCTTGAAACGGCATCGCAGTACCGGCTTCCCCACGGAAACGCTGTCGCGATCGGGATGGTCCTGGAAGCGAGGCTGGGGGAGCGGATGGGGGTGACGCGCGCCGGCGTCGCGGATGAGATCGCGGCGGCGGTGGGACGGATCGGACTCTCGGGAGATCCGGCGGAGGCCGTGGACACGGAGCGCCTTCTCGCCCTCGTCTCTCGAGACAAGAAGGTGCGGGAGGGAGTGGCGCGATACGTTCTCCTTCGCGACCTCGGGACGGTGGATCCGGGGATCGGGTGGAGCCATGCGGCCGCCCCCGAGCTCGTGCGGGAAGTGCTCCTGGAGGCGGCCCCGGAGGCCCTTTGACGCGGGTCCGAGGCGTTTCTATTCTCCACTCCGGCGCGGGTGGCGGTTCCGGCCTCCCGCGGACGTCGCGGCTCCCCGACTTTCCGAGCCCCTCCTGGAACTGAGATGGCGCCGATGGAGCACTCCCGAGGACATACGATCTCCGGCGCCCTTGCGGCACGCGCGCAGTCGGATCCACTGGGGACCTACCTCATCTTCGAGGACCGCGCGGTCAGCTTCGGCCGGATCGAAGAGGAATCGGAGGCCCTCGCCGCGGCCCTGGCGAACCTGGGGATCGAGGTGGGAGATCGCGTTGCGATCGTCCTCCCGGGGTGTCCCGAGTTCGTCGTTTCCCTCTTCGCCGTCGCGAAGCTCGGCGCCGTGCTCGTGCCCCTCGATCCCGGACTCACGGAGCCGGAGCTGCGTTACATGCTTCGCCACTCGGAAGCAGTTTGCGCGATCACCGTGGAAAGCTTCCACGGGGTGGACTTTCTCCAGCGTTTCGAGACTTTCTTTCCCCTTCTGCCCGAGCTCCAGTACGTAGTCACGGTCGGGCAAGAGGACCTCTGGTACGACGACCGCATCTTCCAGTTCGAGGACCTCGTATCCGCGGGCCGGGGGCGCAGCTTCGCCCGCGCCGAGGAGCGGAGTCCCGACGAACCTTTTGCGATCGTCTACACGTCCGGGACGACGGGAAAACCCAAGGGTGTGGAGCTGTCGGCGCGTGGCCTCCTGCATGCCGCCGCGGTCACCGCAGAGGCGGTCGGCCTGGGCCCCGGGGACCGCGTCTTCGGAGTCACCGCCCTCTTTCATGTCTTTGGGCTGGGTCCCGGACTCCTCGGATCCGCCCTTTCCGGGGCGCCGCTCGTGATGCAGCTGGAGTTCGATGCGGGGAAGGCCCTCGATCTGATCGCCAAGCACCGGGTCACCGTCCACTACGGTGTCCCGACCGTCTTCGCCGCCGAGCTCAGGGAGCAGCGGCGGCTCCCGCGAAACCTCTCCGCCCTCCGCACGGGGCTCGTCGCGGGGGCGCCGATGGGGGAAGCCCTCTTTCGGCAGGTGGAAGGAGAGCTTTGCCCCAATATGCTCGCGGCCTATTCGATGACGGAGACCTCTTCGACCCTCGCCGTGACTTCCGTTGACGATCCCCCGGGGATCCGGTGGCTGACGCTGGGACGGCCGGTCGCCGGGACCGAGGTGCGGGTCCTCGACGCCGGCGGAACCGAGCTTCCCCCGGAGAGCCTGGGTGAGCTGGCCGTGCGTGGTCCCGGGGTCATGCGCGGCTACTACCGCCAGCCGCAGGAGACCTCCAAGTCCTTCAACGGCGCGGGTTTCTTCAGGACGGGGGATCTCGGAATGGTAGACGAGGAGGGCTCCATTCATTTGGTGGGGCGGCACAAGGAGGTTATCATTCGCAGTGGTTCCAATGTCTATCCACGGGAAGTGGAGGACCGCCTTCACGCCCATCCGGCCATTCGAGACGCGGCCGTGATCGGGGTCGAGGACGAGTTCCTCGGCGAGGCGGTCTGCGCGCTGGTAGTTCCCGTGGAGGGTGCGATCGTGACCGCGGACGAGGTTCGGGAGTGGTGCCGCCGCACGCTGGCGAGCTACAAAGCTCCGGATCTCGTGCGTTTCGTCGAGTCGCTTCCCAAGACGGGAACCGGGGAAGTACGTCGAGTCGGACTCGGACGCCTATTCGAGGCGCACCGGGAAGATCCGGCGCCATGAGTCTCCGAGAGACTTCCCCTGACCCGTCCCCCGGTCATCCAGAACCTCGTTCTCCGCATGGTGTGGAGCGAGGCGGATGGGGGGGCAGGTGGGGAGGTTTCGCGGCAATAATTCACGAGAGGGGACTCCAAACCCCCTCTCCGCTGCGAGAGTTCGAGCACATCCTATGAGCATTCCGTTTTCGAGGGCCCCCCACATCGAGGGGACCGGCGTCGCCCTTCATTCTCCCCACGCGCCGAACGCCGCCCTCCTCATCGATTTCGACAACGTCACGATGGGGATGCGGAGCGACCTTTCGAAGGAGCTGAAGACGCTCCTCTCCTCCGATGTCATTCGGGGGAAGGTCACGGTCCAGAGGGCCTACGCCGACTGGCGTCGGTATCCGCAGTACATCGTCCCTCTCTCCGAGGCCTCGATCGACCTGATCTTCGCCCCGGCGTACGGGAGCAGCAAAAAAAACGCGACCGACATCCGGATGGCGATCGACGGGATCGAGCTCGTCTTCACCCGTCCGGAGATCGGGACCTTCATCCTCCTCACCGGGGACTCCGACTTTTCCTCCCTAGTGCTCAAGCTGAAGGAGTACGGGAAATACGTCATCGGCGTGGGGATCCAGGAGTCTTCCTCGGACATCCTCGTCCAGAACTGCGACGAGTACTACTCCTACACCTCCCTCTCCGGTCTCCGGAAGACGGATGAAATCGGGGGCGCGAGCCCGTCGGATCCATGGGCGCTCGTGGAGCGTGCCGTCGAGCAAATGGGACGCCGCGGCGACGTCATGCGCTCGGATCGCCTGAAGCAGGTCATGCTCGAGATCGATCCGAACTTCGACGAAAAGAGCATCGGCTTCAACAAGTTCTCGCGCTTCGTCTCCGAGGCGGGGAAGAAAGGCCTGGTGCAGCTCCAGAAGATGGAGAACGGTCAATACGAGATCGTTCCCGGAAAGGGGGTGAAGAAGGGCGAAGATCGGAGAGGTGGCGAAGGTGGCCGCCGCCCCGAGCGCGGCCGGGGCGACCGGGGGCGCGGGACCGGCGAGTCGCGCGGGTCCAGTGACTCCAGTCGTGCGAGGGAAGAGGGGATGCGGGAAGCGCCTGCGAGCGCCGGGGAGGGTGAAGGACGGGCGCCGGCGGGAGCCGGGCTCCCGGCGCCCGATCGCGGTTCCCTCGCGGCGGCGTACTCACTTCTCCGTCAGGCCATCACCGAGCTCCTCGCGGACGAGGACTCCGACGCGGTCCGTGACTCGGACGTGAAGCGCCGGATGCTCGCCTTGCAGGCCGGATTCGACGAGGCGGACCTCGGGTTCCCCAAGTTTTCGCGTTTCCTCAAGCAGGCGCACGATCACGAGGTGATCGACCTCCGCAAGGGCGAAGGCGGGAACTACGAGGTCGCCCTCGGGCCGAAGACCGCACCGCCCGAAGGACCTGGCCTCCAGTTGACGGGAGCGGGGACCGACGGTGCGGCGGCAATGACCGGCCCGAAACTGGCCGTCTCCGGAGTGGACGTGCCGGTCGCGAGCCGGCTCCGGCCACGCGAAGGAACGGCCCACGGCCGAACGGGCGGCGACGAACCCCCGCCCTTCCTCGAGGGCCAGGTGGTATCTCGTCCCCGGAGGGAAGGAGCCGTGACCGCGTCCGAGAGGACGGGCGTTCCCCCTGGTGAAGCGTTGGATCCGGTTGCGCTCCGTCTCCCGACTGAGCCGGACAGTGTGGTTCAGTACCTCACCAATTCCTACGGCGGGGTCGGCAAAAAAACGGCTGAAACGCTCGTGGATGCGCTAGGCGACCGTCTCTTCGTCGTCCTCCAGACCGACCCCGCGCGCGTCGCGCAGCTTCTTCCCCCCGCCCGGGCCGAGAAGCTGTTCGAAGGATGGACGGCGGATTTCGCGCGGCGGCGCGAGCGATTCGGGGAGGGACAGGGGGCGCCGCGCGGCGAGCACGCCCATCCCACCCCCTTCGAACCGCCGAAGACCGGGGCGCCCGGGGAGGGTTCCACACGAGTGGAGCTGGAGGAGCCGGTTGCGGCCGGAATCCCGGCTGAGGCCGCCGAGGCTCTCGCGTCCCCAGGCGACGACTTCGGGGGCGAGCCTCCCTCCCTCCTCCAGCCTCGGCTTCGCCGGACGCGCGGCGGACGTTGACGACCGGGTAAGTTGCCGAGCTCGCCCCGCCGCGCGCGACGGCCCGCGCCCTCGCATGCGAACGCCATGTCCGATCGGGCATGGCGTTCGCTCGTTCTGGGGCTGGAGCCGCTGGCCACGGGGCGCCTCGAAGGGCCCGCCGAGGAGGTCGCCCCACGCCTTCTCGGCTGCACCCTTCTCTCTCTGGTGGGAGGCGTCGCGACCGGCGGGAGGATCGTCGAAGTAGAGGCGTACACCGGTCCGGACGATCCGGCGAGCCATGCGGCGGCCCGCATCGGGCGCACGGCGCGGAACGCTCCCATGTTCGGCCCGCCAGGGCGATCCTACGTCTACTTCGTCTACGGGATGCACTGGTGCTTCAACGTCGTCACCGGAGCGGCGGGGGACCCACAGGCCGTTCTCGTTCGCGCCATCGAAGCCGGAATCGGCCGGGAGACGATGGCTCGGCGGCGTGGGCGCCGCGGGGATCTGACGAACGGTCCGGCACGACTCTGTGAGGCACTCGCCATACAGGGCGAGCACAACGACCTTTCCCTCACGGCGCCCCCCCTCCTCCTCCTCGACGGAGCGCCCGGACCCGGGGAGGTGGTCAAGGTCTCCCCTCGCATCGGGATCCGCGAGGCGGCAGATTGGCCGCTTCGCTTTTTCCTTTCCGGACACCCGGACGTCTCTCAGGGGCGGCCGGCACCTTCGATCGAGCGAACCGCCATATGATCGAGCCCGGCTGGATTTCGATCCTCCCCCCGGTCCTCGCGATCGTCCTCGCGATCTGGACCCGCCAGGTCTATCTCTCCCTCGCGGCCGGCGTCTGGATCGGATGGACGATCGTGGAGGGGTGGAATCCCCTCGCCGGGCTCGCCCGGGCCATCGCGGAGATCGTGGGTGTCTTCGGTGACTCCGGAAACGCGAACGTCATCCTCTTCACTCTCGTGATCGGTGCGCTGATTGCGACGGTCGAAAGCTCGGGCGGGGTACGCGGCTTCGTGCGATACCTGGAACACCGTGAGTGGGTGACCACGCCCAAGCGGGCGCAGGGTCTCGCCTGGGTCACGGGGCTCGTCATCTTCATCGAATCGAACATCACGGTGCTCGTGGCGGGGGCCGTCTCGCGTCCCCTCTTCGACCGCTTTCGCGTCTCGCGCGAGAAGCTGGCCTACCTCATCGACTCGACCTCTGCCCCGATCTGCATCCTGATCCCCCTGAACGCCTGGGGCGCGTACAATCTCGGGATCCTGAGCGGGCTGGGAGTCGAGGATCCGCTCGGGGTCTTCATCGGCGCGATCCCCCTGAACTTTTACGCGATCGCCGCGGTCCTCCTCGCCGGAGCCACGATCGTCTGGAAGCTCGACTTCGGGCCGATGAGGGCGGCGGAGCGGCGCACGCAGGAGGGGCTCCTGCACTGGCCGGAAGCGCGGCCGTTGATTGACGAGGAGATCCTCTCGCCGCCGCCGAACGAGCGGATCGAGCCCAGAGCCGTCAACATGCTCCTTCCGATCGCAGTGATGGTCCTCATGATGCCTCTCGGGCTCTGGATCACCGGCGAGGGTGACTTCCGGGCCGGTTCGGGGTCCACCTCCGTCCTCTGGGCCGTTCTCGCCGCTTTGGCCGTGAGCTGGGCCCTTCTCCTCGCCCAGCGGGGCGCGACCCTGGACGAATTGGTGAGCACCGGGCTCAAAGGGGGCGGAGGACTCCTCCCCCTGGCGCTCATCCTGGTCCTCGCCCTCGCCCTCGGGTCGGTCGCAAGCGCGCTCGGGACCGGAGTCTACGTGGCGAGCGTGACGGCCGGGGTCCTGCCCCCGGTGATCTTTCTCCCCGTCATCTTCCTCGTCTCTTCCGGAATCGCCTTCTCCACGGGGACGAGCTGGGGGACCTTCGCCATCATGCTTCCCATCGTCGTGCCGGCTTCGATCACGCTCGGCCTTCCCGCTTCGCCCTTCGTGGCGGCGGCCCTTTCGGGAGGCGTCTTCGGGGACCACTCCTCGCCAATCTCCGACACGACCATCATCTCTTCGATGGCCGCGGCCACGGACCACATAGACCACGTGCGGACCCAGCTTCCGTACGCTCTCCTTGCGGGGGCGGTGGCGACGCTTTGCTTCGCCCTCGCCGGGTTGGCGATGTGATGGGAGGAGGGGCCGCATGAAGATTCTCGTCTGCGTGAAACGGGTGCCGGACACGGATACCCGGATCCAAATTTCCGCGGACGGCACGACCTTCGATGCGGCCGGCGTCCGCTTCGTCATGAATCCGTACGATGAATTTGCCCTGGAAGCCGCCCTGCGGCTGAAGGAGAGTGGGCGCGCGTCGGAAGTGACCGTAGTCACCCTTGGGGACGAATCCGCCCAGGAGACACTTCGGGGGGCGCTTGCGGTCGGCGCCGATCGCGGCGTTTTGTGCCGCGGAGTGTCGGGCCCGGACGGCCTCGCGACCGCCAAGATCCTCCGCTCCGCGGTCGAGGCCCAGGGCCCGGACCTCGTTCTCGCCGGTGTCCGAAGTGTTGACGGCGACCAGGAACAGGTGGGGCCGATGCTCGGGACCCTCCTCGGGTGGGCCTGCGCGACCTGCGTATCGGAGATCGAGGGAGGCGACGGCGTCCTGATCGCGGTCCGCGAGGTGGAGGGGGGCCGCGAACGTGTGCAGCTCACACTCCCGGCGGTCGTCACGCTCACGAAAGGTCCCTTCGAGCTCCGGCGCCCGTCGTTACCGGGGATCATGGCGGCGAAAAAAAAGCCGCTCGAGGTGCGCGAAGCCGAAGTCGTGTCCCCCCGCGTGCGGGTCGTCGCTCTGGAGCTGCCGCCGGCGCGGAAGGAGGGAAGGATCGTGGGCGAAGGTCCCGACGCCGTGCCCGAGCTCGTCCGCCTCCTCCGAGACGAGGCGGGGGCGTTGTGAGGGAGGCTCGCGCATGACCCGTGTTCTCGCCGTGTTGGAGCAAAGGGATGGTCGTCTTCGCGGCGTGAGCGCGGAGGTCGTGTCGGCCGCGGCCGCCCTGGCCCGCGATCTGGGGGGGGAGGCCGAGGGGATCGTGCTCGGTGGGCCAGGAATCGAAGAGACGGTGCATGCCGCTCAAGCATTCGGTGCGCGCCGGATCCGGGTCGGATCGCATGAAGCGCTCGCGCACTACCGGCCCGAGGGATACGCGGAGGCGCTCGCCGGGATGATCCGGGAGGGAGGTACCGCCGCCGCGGTGCTCTTTTCGGCGACCGCGACCGGGAAGGACCTCGCGCCCCGCGTCGCCGCCCTGCTCGACCTTCCGCTCGCGCAGGACGTGACGGGAATCTCGGGGCTGGGCGGGCGGGTGCGCATGGTCCGCCCGGTCTACGCGGGAAAGGCCAACGCCACGATCGAGCACGACGCGGCCCCGGTCCTCGCGACGATTCGTCCCGGAGCCATTTCCGCCGTGGAAGGGATCTCCCACGCGGAGATCGAGCCCCTGTCCCTCGCTCTCGATCCGGAGCGGTGGCCGACGCGAAGGTTATCCTTCGAACCGGAGGGCGGTGACATCCCGGACGTCTCCGAAGCGGCGATCGTCGTGTCCGGGGGGCGTGGTCTCAGAGACCCGGCGAACTGGGCGATGCTCGAGGAGCTCCGGGCCGCGCTCGGCTCCGAGGCGGGCCTGGGCGCCTCCCGCGCCGTTGTGGACGCCGGATGGCGGTCGCATTCCGAGCAAGTCGGACAGACGGGGAAAACCGTCGCACCGCGCCTCTACTTCGCTATCGGGATTTCCGGCGCGGTTCAGCACCTCGCCGGCATGCGCACGGCGCGCACGATCGTCGCCGTGAATCGCGACCGGGACGCCCCGATCTTCCGCGTCGCCGACTACGGGATCGTCGGGGACGCCTTCGAGGTTGTACCCCGACTCGCGGCCGAGATACGCGCGCGGAAGGAGAGTTGAGCGGCGGCGGAGACCGCGCGGAGCACTCCGCACATCCCCCACTGCCCCCTCTCGGACTGTGACCTGCGATCAGGGCCGCGCGCCGAGGTAGGCGATCGGATCCACCGGACGCCCCCCCTTCCAAACCTCGAAGTGAAGATGCGGGCCGCTCACGGTTCCGGTGCTTCCGCTGAGGCCGAGGAGCGCACCCTCTTCGACCGGCGCACCCTGCGTGACGTGGATCTCGGAGAGGTGGGCATAAGCGGAGAGGACCCCGCCGGGGTGATCGAGCCAGACGACGTTGCCGTATCCCTCCATCCACCCGGCGAAGCGCACCCGACCCGATGCCATCGGGTGAACCGGCGTCCCCTGCGCGGCGCGGAGGTCCACGCCCCGATGCACCCGCGGGAGAACACCGCTCCATCTCACGCCGAAGGGAGAGGTCACGGCGGACTCGACCGGGATCCGGGGGATCGTGCATCCCGGGGCGAGGGCCCCGGACGCGGCGACGATCGAAAGGAGGATTCCGCGTCTCATGGGGCCTCCGTCCAGCTGGAGGAGGGGAGGAGGAGGACGTCCACGGGGGCGCCCCGCTCCGGAGACGGGGCCCCCTCCGGAAGGACCGCGAGACCGTCCGCGTTCGCGATGCTCTGGATCGCTCCGGATCCCTGGGGCCCGGCGGAGCGCGCTCCGAGCCCCCCGTCCTCCTCGGGCGAGAGGGTCACGCGGAAAAACCGGGTCAGATGCTCGGGGCCGGAGAAGGAATCGCGGGCCGTGGCGCGGATGCGCCTGAGGAGGCGGGCGCGATGCCCACCCATCGCGCGGATCGCGGGGAGGGCGAGAGTCAGGCAGGTGACGATCGCCGACACTGGATTTCCGGGGAGGCCGAGCACCGGGACCATCCCGCCTCCAGCTGATCGTGGGAGGCGACTCAGGCTGACGGGGCTCCCGGGGCGCATTCGAATGCGCCAGAAGATGGGCTCGCTTCCCAGAGCCTCGAGCGCCCGTTTGACCAGGTCGGCTTCCCCCATCGAGGCGCCTCCCGTCGTAATGACGAGGTCCGATTCCGCGGATGCGGCAGCGAGCGCGTCGAGAAGGGCCTCCATGTCGTCCCGAACGCGCACCGGCGTGAGGGGAGCGGCGCCCGCTTGGGCGAGGAGGAGAGGGAGGGAGGGAGAGAGGATGTCGGCGCGCCGGATTCCGCCCTCGAGGCCGGCGCGATCCCCTGGGGGGACCAGCTCGTCGCCCGTCACGAGAAGGGCCACACGTGGCGCCGGATGGGCGGACACCCTGGTTTCGCCTGCGGCGGCGAGGAGGGCGAGGAGCCCGAATCCGAGCGTGTCTCCCGGCCTCCCGAGGACGTCGCCCTCTTTCATCTCCTCCCCGGGGCCACGCACATGTTGTCCCACTTCGATGCGGGGGCGACCCCCTTCGCCCCGAAGCTCGACCCGGACCCACCCCGCTTCACCGGCCTCACGGTCCGTGTGCTCGACGGGAACGACCGTGTCCCCTCCCTCGGGGAGGGGTGCGCCCGTCATGATCCGGATCGCCGTGTCCGCTTCCAACGGGTCACCCCAGGGCCGCCCGGGGAGGCTCCGCCCGATGACGCGCAGGCGCGGTCCTTCCCCCTTCGAGTCCCCACGATCCCCGGAGCTCCGCTCCGCGGAAAGGTCACTTCCCCGCACCGCGTATCCGTCCATATGCGAGGTCGGTCCGGGGGGGAGGGTCAGCGGGCTTCGAATCGTCTCCGCAAGGGCGAGTCCCGCGGCCTGGTTGAGTGGTATGGGGCGGGACGGCAGGGGAGAGGCGGACGCGAGGACATGTCTCAGGGCGTCCCTGAAGGGGACCCAGTCCGCCTTTCGTGTCTCGAATTCTGGCATCGCCCCGCTCCTCAGAAGCGGTAGGTCGCTCCGATCGTCACTGCGATCGATTGTGACCATTCGTCCGCCGGCACCGCCTGCAGGTCTTGCTGGCGCGTTCGGAAGCCGAGCGGATGGGCGATGCGCCAGAAGTGCACCGTGCTCTCGAGGCGGACTCCGAATCGGTCGCCGGCGAGCCAGCGGACCCCTCCGCCGAACGTTCCGGCGAACGAGGGACCGAACTCGAAACGCGCAGTCGGATCCAGACCGTCATCGAGCTCGGTTTCTCCGGAGAGATCGAAGGCGATGCCGATACCCGTGAAGAGGAAGGGAGCGAGCCGGTTCCAGGTGCGGGGGCCGGTGACGTTGAGGCGGGCGCGGGCGTCGAGGATGCCCACATGCGCGTCGGCCACTCCGAGGAGCTCCGGCTCGACGGCCTGAACCTCGGGATCGTAGACTTCCCGGTCCGCCATGAGATAAGAGAAGCCCGTCTCGATCGCGAAGACTCCCGTGAGATCGAATGCGTAACGCGCGCCGAACATCGGTCCGCCCCCGGGACCCAGGCGGAGGGTGCCCCGGTCGTCCGTGGCCGTTCCCCCGAACACGCTCACTTCATGGCGGGTTTCGATGAACTCGTACGGAGAAGGCACCGTCTGGGCGGCGGCGCCGGCCGGTCCGCACAGGATGGCGGCGAGGACGCAGACAAAGACAGCCGGCTGGGCGAAGGGAATGACAGGGCGCATCGGGCTCCGATCGAAGTGGGTCCGGCTCCAGCTCGGGGTCGAATGGGTGGTTGCGGCCGCATCGGGGCACCCTTCCGGCTCGGCCGCGGGAAGCTACCCAGGCGATCCGCGAGGCTGCAACCCGTCGATGCGCGCGCCCCGCGGAATTTGACGGGTTCCCGGGGCTCCGTCAGATTTTGTTCTCCGGCGCCGTTCCTTTAACCCGTTCGCTCCCGGTTCGTTTCCGCTGATGGTTCCTTGCCCGCCGACGCTTCGAGCGATTCCCCTCGCCGGCGTCGCGGTATCCCTCTTCGGGATCGGCGGGACGGTCGCGCATGCTACCCCCCTCTACGCGCAGGAAACCGTCGTTCGTGTGGAGGAGAACTTCCGGGCGGAGCCCAATGGGGCAATCCTCGGACAGCTCGCTCAAGGCACGCGCGTCTCCGTCGAAGAAAGAGATGGAAACTGGGCGCGCGCGACGATCCAGGGGTTCATCTGGATGCCCTCGGTGCAGGACCGCCAGACGACGGGGCCCCACGGCCTGGTCATTTCGGTGGCTGACGGAGAGAACCTTCGCGATGTCCCCGCCGGTAGGATCGCCGGCCGGCTCCTCACCGGCACCGTCCTCGAAGAGCTCGAGCGGATTCCGGGATGGGTGGAGGTCCGGCGAACCGGTTGGATCTGGAACGCCTCCCTGGACGCGGCCCAGCCGGCGGTCGCGGCAGCGCCGGCCGCGGGGACGAGCCCGCCGGTGGCGAACGCCGCACCTCTCGGCGGCGACTGGCTCCGGGGAGGTAGTCAGGGGGCCGCGATTCTCTCGGCTCCGGATGGCGACACGCTGGGACAGGCGCACCCCGGGTCCGAGTTCCGCATCGTATCCCGACAAGGGAACTGGGCCCGCATCCAGCTCGAGGGATGGGTTTGGGTTCCCTCCGTCGAGGCCGGCACTGAACCCCTCGGCGGCGAGCCCACGATCCTCTCCGACGTGCGCGCCGGCGATCTCTCGCGAGAGTACGATCGGTTCCGCGGCCGCCTCGTCGAGATGCGGCTCCAGTATATCTCTCTCGAGAGGGCCGAACAGGTCCGCACCGACTTTCGCGAGGGGGAACCTTTCCTCCTCACGCGCTCCCTCGACGAGGACCGGAGCTTCGTCTATGTGGCGGTGCCTCCGGAGCACCTGGACGATGTGGGAAGCTTGACCCCCCTCGAGTCCATCCGGGTCCTGGCTCGGGTGCGCGCCGGCGCGGCGGCCTTTACCGGAAGCCCGATCCTCGACCTGATCGAGCTCGAACGCATTCGATGATGGAGACGCACCGAGGCATGCGAGAATTCAAGGACGAGCACGGGCGGAGCTGGACGGCGGGCGTCCTGGAGCGGCCGGGGCTCGACTTCAAGGGGCGCTTCAGCTTCGTGGCGCGCCCCGTCGGCGCGAAGTCCGAAGAAGAGATCGAGCTGCACGACGTGCGCTGGAACAGCGAACTGAGCGCGCGGCGGACTCTTCAGACGATGTCGGAAGTGGAGCTTCGGCGTCGGCTCCGCTCCGCCAGAGGCAGGGCGGCGAGCCCCCCGGCGTAGGAAAGCCCCGCCCTCAGCGCCGGGCGGCGTCCACCGAGGCGTCCAAGGCCTCGGAGACTTCAGAAACGGGGTTCATACGCGGTCCGTAATCCCCGTACTCGACCCTGGCGAGTTCGCCCTCGGAGGGTCCCCAACTTCGCGAAAACGAAGCCAGCTCGATCCCGATCCGGTCCTCCACGCTCTTCGCCGTCGAAGTCGAGGGGACGTTGTTCGAGAGGATGCTGAAGAGGATCGGCTCTCCCCCCACGCCACGGACGACACCGGAGAGCGCGGAGACGCGACTGATCGTCCCCGTCTTCGCCCGAAGATTCCCAGCCGCCAGCGACTGATACATTCGCCCCAACTCCCTCCGGTTCCCCGCTTCGGGGAGCGAGGCCCAGAAGTCGTCGGCGTACGAGGTCTCCGAGACGTGCGTCAAAAGCGAGATGAAGGATGACGCGGTCGCGCGATTGAACCTAGAGAGCCCCGAGCCATCTTCGATGTAGATGTCCCCGGGTGCGACTCCCACGACGTTGATGAGATAGTCCGTGAGGGCCTGCGCGCCGGAAGCGAACGAACCGGTCCCCGTGGTGATGCGGCCCACGGCGAAAAGGAAGAGCTCGGAGTAGAGGTTGTGGCTCACCTTGTTCATCACCTGGAGGAGCTCGCGGACCGGCGGCGAGTAGTGCACCGCGAGGGTCCGAAGCGGGGCCGCGCCGCCGCGATCGAAAGCGGGCGCGACGACGTTGGCGCGGGTGACCGGGGAGGTCTCCTCCGGTCCAAGCGCGCGGGCCGATCCCTCCATGCGGATCCCTTCCTCGGCGAGAACGTGCCGGAGCACGGAGGCGGCGTACGCAGCCGGGTCCGCGACCGTGAGGACCCGCCAGAGCTCCCCGGCGCCTGAGCGGACCTCTCCGCGGAGCTCGATCGCCCCCTCGGGCCCGTCGCGAACCAGGAGTACGGGGGAACTCGGCCTTCCGCTCACGGTGGTTGCCGAGTTCGTGACGAGGATGCCGGCACCCGGCGGATCGGTGGCGAGCTGAGGGGTCGTCCCCGGCTCGCCACCGCGCACCTGGAGCGTCACGACGTTTTCGCTGAAGGTGAGGGCGGAGACCGGAGCGGCGTACCAATCGTCGAGGTCGCGGGCGTTCCAGGAGGGGTGCCGCGACGGTCCTTCGAAAAAGGAGGCGTCGCCGATCACGTCTCCGGTTACCGTGTGGATCCCCAACCGGGCCAGGGCCCGCGCAAACTCGCGGAACGGCTCGGTGGGCCCGGACAGGATGCGGTCCGAGATCGCCGGATCTCCGGTGCCGTAAAGGATCAGGTTTCCGTCCAGGATCCCGTCCCGAACCGTCCCGTCCGTCAGCATGTACGTAGGGAAACGAAATTCCGGACCGAGGTGGTAAAGGGCCGCCGCACTCGTAAAAAGTTTCTGATTCGAGGCCGGGGCCAGCCGGGCCTCGGAGGAGAGCGCCACGAGCGTGTCGCCGCGCTCGAGGGAGATCGCGAGGACTCCCCATTCGGCGCCCCGCCATCCGGGGCTTCCGACGAGCCGCGCGATCTCGTTCTGGAGTGGAAAAAGGTTCGGAGAAGTGGCGGTATCCTGGGCCTCCAGCGGGATCTGGAGGGTCAGCGCGGCTCCCAGCGCGAGCACGAGTCCGGGTTGAAGTCGGATCAAGGATTCAGTCCGTTCTCTGGAAGCTGCCGGCTACGTTGCCGCTCGGAAGATGTGGAGACCCTGGGCCTTTGGGCAAGCTACGAGATCGAAGACGTTGCAAGATCCGGGCCCCAGACTGAAGCACCTGATCCGAGGGGCGGCCATTCATTCCCGCCCTCAAATTGGATAAGAGCGCGGCCTCGGCGTCAACCCCTCCAGCGGATCCTGTCCCGCGCGAGGAATCACGACTCCCGGGTTGAGAATCCCCCGTGGGTCGAGGGCATCCTTCACGCGCCGAAACGCCTCCACAAGCGGGGGCGCCCAGATCTGGGACAGGAAGGGCGCACGGAGCCGGCCGTCCCCATGCTCGCCCGAAAGAGTCCCCCCGAGCGACGCGACGAGCTCCACGACCTCGTCGAGCGTTCCACGCACCCGGGCTTCCCAGTCCGAGCTCCCAACATCCACGAGGGGATTCACGTGGACGTTCCCGTCTCCCGCGTGGCCGAAGACCAGGGCGTCGAACCGGTGCGCCGCCAGGATCTCGTCGAGCCCGTCGAGGTAGGCGCCGAGCCGCTCGGGCGGGACGACGCTGTCCTCGATGAATTGGGTGGAGATCCGCCCGCGACCGGCCTCCCGCGCGATCATCGGGCCCGCGGCGTGCCGGAGGCCCCAGAGGCGTGCGACGGTGTCCGGCTCCCTCGCCACAACCGCTCCCCGTCCGGCGGATTCGCCGAGTCTCAGGGCGCCCGCCAGTCCCGCTTCTACCTCCTCTTCACTCCCACAGGTCTCGAGGAGGACGAGTGCATAAGCTCCCTCCGCCAGAGCGCCGACCTCGGGATCGCTTCCGACGTCGGCCATCTCCAGGAATCGCCGTCCGAGGAACTCGCAGGTGACCGTCCCGAGCGCCTCAGCGCCGAGGGCGATCCGGGTCAGCTCTTCGGAGGATCCGGCCGCGAGAACGGCCAGGCCGCGCGCGGGAGGGAGGGGAAGCGCGCGGAGCTCGACACGGGTGATGATGGCGAGCGTCCCCTCGCTCCCCGCGAGGAGCTGGGCAGGGTCCCCCGCCGCGAGGTAGCGGTCGAGGGCGTATCCGGAAGAGTTCTTGCGGAGCTTCGGCCACCCGGGGAGCGCCGCTCCCGGGTTTTCCCTCAGGCCGTCTTCGATCCTCCGGAATTCGTCGGGAACGGGGAGGTCGGCACCGACCTGGAAGGGCTCCCCCCAGGCGAAGAATCCTTCGATCCGAAGGAGCGACGCGGCCACGGAGCCGTAGCGAAAGCTCCGGGCTCCCGCTCCGTTGTTCGCGACGATCCCGCCCATCTGGCACCACCGCGCGGACGACGGGAGGAAGGGGAGAAACCTCCCGTGGGTGCGAGCAAGGCGCTCCACATCCGAGGCGATCGCCCCGGCGTCCGCCTGAATCCGCCCTTCCTCCGGCGAAAGCATGGCGGCCGCGCGTCCGATGCCGTCCATCTCGACGACGATGAAGGGCCCGAGATTTCCCCCGGGCATCCCCGTTCCGCCGCCGCGCGGGATCAGCGGAATTCCTTCGCTCCAACTCCAGCGCACGAGCGTCGCGAGCCCCTCCACTCCGGACGGGATGACGTACGCGGCGGGACTCGCGGAGAAGGGGCCGGAGACCAGGGAGGCCCGGCGCGCGGCCTCCTCTCCCTGAAAGACGGTTCCCTGGAAGGCGGCCGGAAAGGTGAGTGGCCGCGAGAGATGGTTCAGACCGGCTCCAGCGACTCTCGTGAGGGCTTCGGAGAACAGGCGCTGCAATACCCGGTCAGCTCGAGGCGGTACCCCGTTACCCGGAATCCCTCGGGGCGGTCTTCGAACTCCGCGAGGTCCTGGGAAGGGGGACGTCCGGGAAGGTCGAACATGCGCGAGCAGCGGAGGCAGCGCGCGTGGTGATGCGGATCGGTGCGGCCGTCGTAGCGGGCCGATCCGTCGCCGAAGGAGAGCTTCACCGCGAGGTCGCATCCCACGAGCGTTTCGAGACTCTTATACACGGTCGCGAGAGAGATCACCGGGATCTCGGCCCGTACCGCGAGGAACACCTCGTCCGCGGTCGGGTGCTTGTCGGTGGACACGAGGAATCGGTACACGGCCGCGCGCTGGTCCGTGAAGCGTTGACCGTTCGCCTCGAGGGCGTGGCGGAGGATGTCGTCGGCGGTGAGGCTCGGTGTCTGCATAGCTCTGGCCATAGGTGCGAAAGCTCCCGGCAAAAGCGTTCGCACCCAGCGGTAAATTGGCGTGCCGAGGATGTGGAATCTTTGAAAAAGCTAAGGGATCGCGAAAAAGTGTGTCAACGTCGTGACGGTTTTTCCCTTTCGTGGCAACGGCCATGCCGCCCCGACGGAGCCGGGTTGTGAGCGCACCCCAGGGGAGTGCGTCGCTCCTGAGCCTCGAGCCCCTTCTCGACGCCGTGAGGGAAGGGGTGGAGCAGGCCGGGTGGACGTTGTCGGGCCTTCAGAAGACGACGAGCCACGAATTCTCAGGGGCCTGGGCGGGAGAGTCCACTCGCAGCGCCTACCTCTTCTTCCATCGCGACGATCTTCCCGAAAGCGTCGGCGTTGAAGCCTTCCTCGACGAGACTTCCCAGGGGCTCAGGGGAAACCTCTCGATCGTGCTGGACGGCCCCTCATTGGGAAGGGTCGGGTCCGCCGCCGCAGTCCTCGAGCGACTCGTGCGGGCGTCGGGTGAGACGCTCGCCGCCTCGTACCGCACCCCCGTCGCCCTTCGCCTGACGCACGAACGGCGGGGCGCTCCCCTGGAAGAGGCGGGGGTGGAAGTGAGGATCAAGCTGATCATCCCGCCGGCCGCGGTCGAAGCGGGCGCGGACGCCGTCTCTTCGCTCGCAGCGTACACGGTCGGAGCGTTCGAATCGCTTCTGGAGCGTCCTGAGTTCGCGGAGCTCCTTCCACCCGTCGTGGATTGAATCGCACCTGAAGGAGGAGGCCACCCGCCCGCCAAGCCGCCCCTCGGAACCCGATCGGACTTGCCCCCGTGCGGTTCGGTTGCCTACTCTCTCCCCCCCTCGGCACCCCCGCACCAAACCGCCCGACAGGAGCTTCGGATGACCCGCGCGGCCAGCACGCTGGACGACCTCCTTCGCGAAGACCGCCGCTTTGCACCCCCGGACGACTTCAGGGAGGGGGCTCACGTCTCCGACGACGGCGTCAGGGAGAGGGCCGAGGCCGACCCAGAGGCGTATTGGGCGTCGTGGGCCGAAGAGCTCGACTGGTTCCGGAAGTGGGATATGGTCCTCGAGTGGAATCCGCCTCACGCCCGCTGGTTCGAGGGCGGACAGCTCAACGTCTCCTACAACTGCCTCGACCGTCACCTCGTGGGCGCGCGTCGCAACAAAGCCGCCCTCGTCTGGGAGGGGGAGCCGGGGGACGTCCGCACCTACACGTATTGGGACCTGCACCGGGAAGTGTCGCGCTTCGCGCAGGCGCTGAAGGACCTCGGCGTCCAAAAAGGGGACCGCGTCGCGATCTACCTGCCGATGATCCCGGAGGCGGCGATCGCGATGCTCGCCTGCGCGCGGATAGGGGCCCCTCACTCGGTGGTCTTCGGCGGGTTTTCCCCCGAGTCGCTCTCGGACCGGATCAACGACGCCACGGCGAAGCTCCTGATCACCGCCGACGGCGGGTACCGGCGAGGGAGCGTCGTCGCGCTCAAACGAAATGCCGACCAGGCGCTCGAGAGCTGTCCTTCGATCGAACACGTGGTTGTCGTCGCGCGCGGGTGGGACATCTCCCGCACGACGCAGACTGTGATGAAGCCGGGCCGGGATCTCTGGTATCACGACCTCCTGGCAGAGGTGGAACGGGGGTGTGACCCCGAGCCGATGGACTCGGAGGATCTCCTCTTCATCCTCTATACCTCCGGGACGACGGGGAAACCGAAGGGGGTCGTGCATACCACCGGGGGCTACCTGACGCAGGTCTACGCGACCACGAAGTGGGTCTTCGACCTCAAGGAGGACGACGTCTACTGGTGTACCGCGGACGTCGGTTGGGTCACCGGGCACTCCTACATCGTGTACGGACCCCTCTCGAATGGCGCGACCGTCCTCATGTACGAAGGCGCGCCCGACTTCCCCGATCGGGGGCGTTTCTGGCGTCTCTGCGAGAAGTTCGGGGTGACGGTCTTCTACACGGCGCCGACCGCCATCCGTGCCTTCATGAAATGGGGCGAGGATTGGCCCCAGAGGTCCGACCTCTCGCAGCTCCGCCTTCTCGGCACCGTGGGTGAGCCGATCAATCCGGAAGCCTGGATCTGGTACCACAAGTTCATCGGGGCGGAGCGGTGCCCGATCGTGGACACGTGGTGGCAGACGGAGACGGGGGCGATCATGATTACCCCCCTTCCGGGGGTAACCGAGACCAGGCCGGGGAGCGCCACGCTCCCCTTCCCGGGTATCGAAGCCTCGATCCTGAACGAGGCCGGGCAGGAGGTGAACGCCGGTTACCTCGCGATCACGCGTCCCTGGCCCGCGATGCTCCGGACGATCTACGGGGACGACCAGCGATACCGGGACACCTATTGGTCCAAGTGGGACGGCATCTATTTCCCTGGTGACGGCGCGAAGCGCGAAGAGGACGGGTTTTTCTGGGTCCTCGGGCGGGTGGACGATGTCCTGAACGTCGCGGGGCACCGCATCGGAACGATGGAGGTGGAGAGCGCGCTGGTGGATCACCCGGCGGTTGCGGAGGCGGCCGTGGTCGGGAAGGCGCACGACCTGAAAGGTCAGGCGATCGCGGCCTTCGTGACGCTCAAGGAC
The DNA here is from genome assembly GCA_040882465.1 of Gemmatimonadota bacterium. Lineage (NCBI taxonomy): Bacteria > Pseudomonadati > Gemmatimonadota > Gemmatimonadota bacterium. The sequence continues at coordinate 12,049 of JBBEBG010000004.1, read as the reverse complement.
GGGCGCTCTCCTTCGGAGGAGCTCGTCAAGGAGCTCCGCGCCCACGTCGCGACGAAGATCGGGGCGATCGCGCGGCCGGATGACGTGCTTTTCACGGCGGATCTTCCGAAGACACGCTCCGGGAAGATCATGCGGCGGCTACTCCGGGACATCGCTGAAGGGAAAGCGCTCGGGGATACGACGACGCTCGCGGATCCGGAGGTGGTGCGGCAGCTGAAGGAGAAGTACGAGGAGGGGGAAGGATAGGGCGAAGGGTTCGGAGGAAAGGCGAGCTCGGACTCCCTGCCATCCGCGGTGCGGGGGATCGGCGCAATCCTCCTCTTTCCCCCGCTCCTGGACGGTCGTCCGAGCTCGCCTCCCCCCCGAACCCTTCGCCCTACTTTTCACTTTCCCCCATCAGGGGGAGAAATAGAACTACCGCGGTTGCTCGACGTAGCGGAGGTACGGCTTCGGGGCGCGCCACCCGTTGGGAAAGCGCTCCTTGGCCTCGGCTTCCTGCACTGAGGGGAGAATGATCACCTCGTCGCCGTTGTTCCAATTCGCGGGGGTCGCGACCTTGTGGTTCGCGGTGAGCTGCATCGAATCGATGACGCGAAGCACCTCGTCGAAGTTCCTCCCCGTGCTCATCGGGTAAGAGATGAGGAGCTTGATCTTCTTGTCGGGCCCGATGACGTAGACGTTTCGGACGGTCTGGTTGTCCACGGCGGTCCGTCCGTCGCAACTATCCCCTGCTTCCGAGGGAAGCATCCCGTACAACTTCGAGACCTTCAGGTCCGTATCCGCGATCATCGGGTAGTTCGGCGCCGTCCCCTGCGTCTCCTCGATGTCCTTCGACCAGCCCTTGTGGCTCTCCACCGGGTCTACGCTCAGCCCCATGATTTTCACACCACGCCGGTCGAACTCGGGCTTGATGCGGGCCATGGTGCCAAGCTCCGTCGTGCATACCGGGGTGAAATCCTTCGGGTGGGAGAAGAGGACACCCCAGGAGCCGCCGAGCCAATCGTGAAAGCGAATCGGGCCCTCGGTGGTTTCAGCGGTGAAATCGGGAGCTTCACTCCCGATCGCGAGAGGTCCAGCCATCGTCATTCCTCCTCCGCGGGCTTCCGTGCGGAGCCGCGGGATGGTGTGTGCGAAGTGCCCCAACGGAAACTCCGAGGGGATTCCCAATGTAGTGAGTCGCTGGGCATCGAGGACAGGGTGAGACAGGGTCTACGATTCCCTCGTTTCACGACCGGGACGCCTCAGAAATCGAGATCCACTGGCATCCCCCGCAGATCTTCCCAACATTGGCCCGGTCGCCATTCGTCCGCCGATCCCCTGAGAGCGAGGGTTGTCATGACCAAGCGAATACCGACTTCGAAGGAACAGTTCCTGGACGTCTACGAGCGTGAGCACGCCACGACGATGCGGGTGCTTCACGCGTACCCCACGAACAAGCTCGATCTGCGTCCCCATCCGAAGTGCAAGTCGGCCCGCGAGCTCGCCTGGGTCTTCGTGCTTGAGCGCGGGCTCGGCACTATGGTGATGAGTGACGCCTTCGCAAGCGGACCGCCCTCCGGCGAGATGCCCGAGGCCCCCGAATCCTGGGATATGATCCTGGGTGCGCTGGAAAAGGCTCACACCGAGTTCGCGGAGCTCGTGAAGTCCATCCCCGACGAAAAGATGACGGAGACCGTCAAGTTCTTCAGCGGCCCGGGGAAGATGGACGACTGGACGCGCATCGACTTCTGTTGGTTTCTCCTGCACGATCAGATCCACCACCGCGGCCAGTTCTCGATTTATCTCCGCATGGCGGAGGGGAAAGTGCCCTCCATCTACGGGCCGTCGGGGGACGAGCCCTGGATGTAGGGGTCGCCTCCTTCGCGGGATCTCGGTGGTATCTTGAGAGATGCGTGAATCCATCTCCCGGCTCTTCGAGCGCACCTTCGGGGCGCCGGCCGAATCCATCGAGCGCGTCGCGGCCGACGGGTCCCGGCGGGAGTACCACCGGCTCCGCGGCGGTCCGCACGGTTCGGTCATCGGCGCCTATGGCCCGGACCCGGACGAAAATCGGGCCTTCTTCTCCTATACGCGGACATTTCGCGAGACCGGACTTCCCGTCCCCGAGCTTTATGCCGTGGATGAATCCGCCGGGGCCTGGCTCCTCGAGGATCTCGGCAACCTCACCCTCCTCGGTGCGCTGTCGGTGGCTCGGAGTGCGGAGGGTGTCTTGTTTCCCTCCGCGATCCTTCCCACCTACGAGCGGGCCCTGGAGGCGCTCGTCCGATTTCAGATCGAAGGCGGGCGGTCGATCGACTTTTCGGTGGCCCACCCCCGGGGGGAGTTCGACGCGAGGGCCATGCGGTGGGACCTCAACTACTTCAAGTACCAGTTCCTGCGACTCTCGGGGGTCGCCTTTCATGAAGGGCGGCTCGAGGAGGACTTCGACCGCCTGACCGCGTTTCTCCTCGAGGCGGATCGCGCACACTTCCTTTACCGGGATTTTCAGTCCCGCAACATCCTCCTCCGTGATGAGACACCCTGGTTCGTGGACTACCAGGGGGGACGCCGGGGTGCCCTCCAGTACGACGTGGCGTCGCTCCTCTACGACGGAAAGGCCGCCATTCCCGACAAGGTTCGTCGCCACCTCCTCGATCACTACCTTCAGGCCCTGGGCGACGTCCTTCCAATCGAGCGCGAGCCCTTCGATGCGCACTTTCGGGGGTACGTCCTGATCCGGATCATGCAGGCCATGGGCGCGTACGGGCAGCGCGGGCTCTACGAGCGAAAGCCCCTTTTCCTCGAGAGCATCCCTTACGCGGCCCGAAACCTCCAGGGTCTCCTCGACGCGGGGCTTCCCGTGGCGCTCCCCGAGCTCACCGCAGCCTTCCACCAGATCGTCGAGCGGTGGCCTCTCCCGGCAGGGGTAGCCCCGGATTCGCTCGGCCTCACCGTTCGGATTTCGAGCTTCAGCTACCGCGCCGGAGTGCGGCGCGACGAAGGCCCGCACGGCGGGGGATTCGTCTTCGACTGCCGGGCCCTACCCAATCCGGGACGAAGCCCCGAATACGCCGGCGTCACCGGGCTGGACCCGTCGGTCGCGGCCTTCTTCGAACGGGCACCGGAAGTGGAGGACTTCTGGACCCGGGTCGTGCCGCTCGTCGAAGCTCATGTGGAGAACTATCGAGGGCGGGGCTTCACAGACCTCGCCGTCTCCTTCGGATGCACGGGAGGACAACACCGCTCCGTGTATTTCGCCGAGCGACTGGCGCGCCACCTGCGCGAGCGCTTCCCGGACGTGGCGGCGAAGGTCGCGCACCGTGAAGCGGACCGCTGGCCGGAGAAGCCGTGGAAGCCCTGATCCTCGCAGCGGGACTGGGGACGCGGCTCGGGGAGATCGGAAAGGAGACGCCCAAGGCCCTTCTCGAGGTCGCGGGGCGCACGATGCTCGAACACGCAGCGCGGCGCCTGGCCGCCGCGGGGGTGGATCGCGTCATCGTGAACGCGCACCATCACGCCGACCAGATCGAGCGTTTCGTGGCCTCCCACGACCTCGGGGTCGAGGTTCTGGTTTCTTTCGAGAGGGAGCGCCCGCTCGAAACCGGCGGGGCCCTCGTCCACGCGCGCCATCTCTTCCGGCGCGAAGAACCTTTTTTCATTCAAAACGTGGACGTGATCGCAGACCCTGACTACCGAGCCCTTCTCGCGGCTCACTACGAGTCCGGTGCGCTCGTCACCCTCGCGGTGAGCGGCCGGCCGAGTCCACGAAAGCTCCTCTTCGACGACGACGGACTTTACGGATGGGTGAACGAAACCACCGGAAGGGGCGCGGGAATTCGTGAGCCAAGGGGGGAAGTCCAGCGTTGGCCATTCACCGGCATCCACGTCGCGTCGCCCGCGCTTCTCGATCTGATCACGGAGGAGGGGGTCTTTTCGATCCTCGATCCGTACTTCCGGCTCGCGAGGATGGGGTCCGCCATCCGTCCCGCCTCGATCGGAGACGCCCTCTGGATGGAGGTCGGAACGCCGGAGCGCCTCGCGGCGGCGCGCGCCGTCCTGGAGGAATCCGAGCGGAGGCCCGGGTCGAGGTAGGGGGCTCGCCCTGAATGGCCGCGTCAGCGGCGGGTTCGCGCTCCTCGAGGGGACGCCGGAAAAAGTGCCGGCTCGTGGCGGAGGGGAAAAAAGGTGCCGCGGAAAGAAGTGCGCTCGGGCCCCGCCTCAATGCGTCATCTGCCAGACGGCGATGTTGATGCCGATGGCATAGGCGTCCGGTGAAAAGAGGCTGAAAAAGCGGGGGTCTTCGGCTTCGCGCTCCCACCCGTCGCTGATGTCCGTATTGTGCGTGGCGATCACGAGGAGGCGGCCATCTTCGTCGAAAATCGCGCGCATCGAAGGAATCGCGCTGTCCGCGCCTTGCTCCGAAGTACCGCCGCCAGACTGATTCCAGTGCTGAATCGAAGGGATCTGCGGAATGCGAAGGATGTCGTACACGATCCGGAAGAGCGGGTGGTCCCGCGGGATTTCCTCGAAGGCGTACTCGGGGAGGACCCGCTGCATCTCCCGCTGGAAATCCACCCAGGCTCGCGAACCCCAGAAGTCATCCGCCCAGAAGGTGCCACCCTTGAGGAAAAACGTCCTCATCGCGTCGGCCTCGTCGGGGGAGAATCCGAGCTCGCCCACATCCGTGGCGTAAAGGAAGGGGCACCGAAAGAGGTCGGGATCCGAAGGGCGGACGATCGCGTGGCCGGGCTGCCCATCGGACCAACGCGCGACCGGCGTCGGGGTCAACTCGCCCAGGCGCGTCGGGAGATTCCGGTCCGCGTTGGGAAAGTCGGTGTCCCAGCCTCCGCCGGACGGGTCATTGCGGTACGAATCATAGGCGAGGCGGCAAAGGGTGAACCCGCCCGGTACGTCGGGGAGACCGGATCCGACCCGAACAGTCGAATAACCGCCGCTGCCGCGGAATCGCTGGGCCTCGCCCGGGGAAGCCAAGCACAGGAGGAGCGCCGAGAGGGCGAGGGGCGCGGTGAGCGCTCGAGGGATCACGTTGCTCTCGATCCGATGGGGAAGGGGGCCGCCGTCGTGTGGGATGGCCCTATCCAAAACATACGCCGAAGAAGGGAAAGCGGGCAACGATCGAGTGTCCGAGATTCGTGAGGGCGGAGGCCGCCGGTCGGGGCGAGCGTCCTAACCGAAGAACTGGGCCGACATTCCCGGGCGACGGGCAGAAGGTGGGAGCCGGCCTCCCTGCCGTACGCGGTACTGCTTCGAGGGCTTCCCTCCTTCTTCCCCCGCTCCCGGACGGTCGGCCAGCTCCCACCCTCTGCCCGTCCCCCGTCTGTCCTTCCCCGATTGGCTTAGTCTGTCGCGAGCGGGTCAGGCGGGCTCGGCTGCCTTTTCCCCTCGGGCTTTTTCCGAACCGGCTTCGCCGGGATCCCGAGGTGGAGGGTATACGGCTCCGTGTCGCGCGTCGCGACCGCGAGTGCGCCGACCATCGAGTGTTCGGCCACATGCACGCCAGCCAGCACTGTCGCGTGATAGGTGATCCGCACTCCGTCCCCGATGATCGTCGTGGGGTTCTCGATCAGGTGCGGGTCCACGATGTCGTGCGTGTGCGAATAGATGTTCGCAAAGTCCGCGACGCTCACTCCGTTCCCCAGCCGGATCCCGCCCCGGTCGTCCAGGAGCACGTGCCGGTGCACGACGCACCCGTCTCCCACCTCGATGTTGTAACCGAAGGAGAACTTCACGAAGTGGAAGGCCTTGAAGTTCTTCCCGCACTTTCGGAAAATCCTCTTGGCCAGGATCCGGCGAAAGCGGATGCCCAGGTCCACATTTTCTCCGAGCGCGCTCTTGTCGAACATCTCCCAGAGCCAGATCAACGGCTTCGTTCGCGCATACTTTTCGGCGTCCGTTTCCTGGTAGTACTCGGGCTCGAGAGTGATATTCCTCGGATCCATCTGGAGGAGCGCGATCCGCGACGCCTCGGGAAGCGAAGACGGGTCGGCGCCTGCCAATCCCGGGTAATAGATTTCGGTCAGGACCTTCCGGCACAATTCGTTCCGGTCGCAGTCGGGACGGTCCAGCTCGCGGTCGAGGGCCTTCAGCCACGAGTCGTAGGCGCGCCGGGTCGAATCCGGCAGGGGCACGGACCGTAGGGGAAGAAAGGGCATGAGGTCCTGACCGTATCGGGTTCGCAGAAGGATTCATGGCGGCAGGCCGCAAAATCAGCCCCATTATACTGAGGCAATCGCGCGGTGCGCGGAAGGAGCGGCGAGAGAGACCCATGCACGAGACATTGCGGAGGCGAATCCTACGTCGGCTGGAGACCCTACCCGAGCCCCAGCTCTACCAGGTCCTGGATTACATCGAATTCCTCGAATCCCGTTACGGGAAAGGAGTTACCGAGGACATCTCCACGCTCCAGACCCTCGCGGAACGCCTGGAGGACGGACTTCGGAAGCGCACGCTGAGCCCCAATACGCTCCGGGAGGCCTTTCAGATCATCTCCGCCGCGGACAAGGTCCTACACTCGATTTCCGAGGCCGGGAAGGGGCTTCTCGCCGAGATCCAACCAGCTGCGGAAGTACGGGAGACCAAGGGAAAAGAGGGAAGCGCCGGCGGCCCGGTTGACACCTAAGTCCCGGGCCCGATAAACTCTTCCATGGAATCAGCCGACAGCCCAGATCGCCGGCTCGCGCGCCCTTCGAGGGAATCCCGCTTCGGCGGGTGGACTCTCGGCGGGCGCGTTCTCGTTTTCACGCCGGCGCGCTGAGGAGGACCCATGGCGGACTCTCCCCGCCGCACCGCCGATTCGATCTCCGAGGCCCTTACCTTCGACGACGTGCTCCTCTATCCGGGGCACTCGACGGTTCATCCCCGGGACACGAAGGTCGAAACGGCGCTGACGAGCGCGATCCGGCTCTCCATTCCGCTCCTCAGCGCCGCGATGGACACCGTCACCGAGTCCCGGATGGCCATTGCCATGGCCCGGGAAGGGGGGATGGGGATCATCCACAAGAACATGCCCGCGGAGCGGCAGGCCGCCGAAGTGGACCGGGTGAAGCGGTCGGAGAGCGGGATGATCTTGAGTCCGATCACCGTGGGCCCGGACGCGTCGCTTCGAGAGGCACTCGCCCTCATGGCCCGCTTCTCCATCTCCGGGGTTCCGGTCGTGGATGGGAAGGGAAGACTCATCGGGATCATCACGAATCGGGATCTCCAGTTTGAAGGCGATCTGAATCGGAAAGTCCGTGAAGTCATGACCTCGGAGAGGCTCGTCACCACCCCCGTCGGGACGACGCTGGAGGAAGCCGAGGTGGTCCTGCACCGCCACCGGATCGAAAAGCTCCCCGTCGTGGATGAGGCGGGCTCGCTCGCCGGGCTCATTACGGTGAAGGACATCGTGAAACGGCGGCAGTACCCCAACGCCTGCAAGGACGAGCGCGGCCGTCTCCGCGTGGGAGCGGCGATCGGGGCCTCCGAGGTGGACCTCGACCGGGCGCGGGCCCTGGTGGACGCCGGCGTGGACGTCCTCGTGATCGACACCGCGCACGGGCACTCCGAAGGGGTGCTGACCGCCGTGACGCGGACCCGCGAAGCCCTCCCCGGCGTGCAGCTCATCGCGGGAAACGTGGGAAGCCGCGAGGGTGCCGAGGCGCTCGTGGAGCGCGGCGTGGATGCGGTGAAGGTCGGGGTGGGGCCGGGTTCCATCTGCACCACTCGCATCGTGACCGGGGTCGGCGTCCCGCAGCTTACCGCGATCATGGAGGCGGTCGAAGGGACGAAGGGAAAGGTGCCCGTGATCGCGGATGGCGGTGTTCGTTATTCAGGAGACCTCGTCAAGGCGCTCGCGGCGGGCGCCGAGGTCGTGATGATGGGCTCGATGTTCGCGGGCACTGACGAGTCGCCGGGGGAGAGCTTCCTCCTCGAAGGAAGGCGCTTCAAGATGGTGCGAGGGATGGGATCCCTCTCCGCCATGGAAGAGGGCTCGGCCGACCGGTACTTCCAGGAAGGGCAGAACGACGTGCGGAAGCTCGTCCCCGAGGGGATCGAGGCGCGCGTCCCCTACAAGGGTCCTCTCTCGGACACCGTCTTTCAGCTCGTGGGCGGGATCCAGAGCGGGATGGGGTACTGCGGGGCCGCCACTCTTCGAGAACTTCGCGAACGTGCCCGTTTTTGCCGGATCAGCACCGTAGGGCTCCGCGAGTCCCATCCGCACGACGTCACGATCACCCGCGAGGCGCCCAACTACCACCTGTAGTCCCGGCGGTGTGTTTCTCCGGACGGCGCGGCGATCGGCTGGATCGATCCTTGCAACTCCCGACCCGCGCAACCGGTCACCCTTGCTGCCTCGCCTCCTCCGCCTACCTTTTCCGCTTCGCGGGACGGACGCGCACCCAAAACTGGACCTGGATTTCCGGAATGGACGTCTCACAACTCGAGCTGACTGTCGCGACCCTCACCCCGCGCCTCCTCCTGGGCCCGGGGCCGTCCCCCGTTTCGCCTCGCGTCGCGGACGCCCTCTCTCGGCCCGCTCTCGGTCACCTCGACCCGCAGTTTCTCGCTCTCCTCGATGACGTGAGCGACCGGCTTCGGGGAGTCTTCGGCACGCAGAACGAAACGACCTTCGCCATCTCAGGGACGGGCTCCGCGGGGATGGAGACTTCTCTCGTGAATCTCCTGGAGCCTGGAGACACCGCGATCGTCGGGATCTGTGGTTTCTTCGGGGCGCGGCTCGCGGAGATGGCGAAGCGGATGGGGGCCAGGGTTGTCACCGTCGAGGCGCAGTGGGGGCAAGTCCTCGATCAGGAGCAGCTGATCGAGACGCACCGCGCGCATCCGGAGGCGCGGCTCTTCGCCGTCGTGCAGGCCGAGACTTCGACGGGCGCACGCCAACCCCTGACGGAGCTCGGTGCATACCTCCAGGGCGAGAAGACTCTCCTCGTCGTGGACGCGGTCACCTCGCTCGGCGGGATTCCGGTGGAGGTGGACGCGCTCGGGGCGGACGTCTGTTATTCGGGGACGCAGAAGTGCCTCGGCGGACCCTCCGGGCTCGCGCCGATCACCTTTTCGCCCCGTGCGATGGAGCGTGTCCGCACACGGAAGACCCCGTCCACGAGTTGGTACTTCGACGTCTCCCTGATTCAGAACTATCTCGGCGCCGAGCGTCGTTATCACCACACAGCGCCCATCAACCTCTTTTATGCTCTGCACGAGGCGCTCCGCGAGCTGGACGAGGAGGGGATGCTGGCCCGCGTCGAGCGGCACCAGCGAGTGGGCGACCGCCTGAAGGCCGAGCTCGGGGCTCGGGGCTTCCGTCCATTCACCGATCCGAGCCATCGGCTCCCCCAGCTCACGGCGGTCTACCTTCCGGACGCACGCGAGGAAGCGCCCCTCCGTGCCATGCTACTCGAGACGCACGGAATCGAGGTGGGCGGTGGGCTCGGACCGGCGAAGGGAAAGATCTGGCGCGTCGGACTCATGGGGCACGGCGCCCGCGACGAGTCGGTGGACCGGCTTCTCGCCGCCGTGGACCAACTTTTCCTGGGCCAATGAGGAGAGGACGGGTGGTAGACGGCTTGCGCTTCTGGGGCGTGACGGTCCTCGCCCTGGCCCTATCGTCCTGCGCGAGGGCCGGAACGACCGACCTTCCTCGCGCGCCCGCTCCGCTTGGCGCGCTGGCCGATCCCGAGCTCGTGACGGCGGCCCCCGACCCGGCCGGCCTGGCCTCTCTCGGGGAGCTCCGCGCGCCGGCCACTCCGGCGGACCCGATCCTCTCGACCGCGGCGTCCACGGATCCCTTCATCCGTGACCGCGTGGCCTTCTGGATCGAGCTCTGGGGGAACGACCAGCCCGACCTCTTCACCCGTTATCTCGACCGGATGGGGCGGTACGTGGAGCTCGTGGACGAAGAGCTCGAGCGGCGCGGGCTTCCGGCGAGCCTTCGTTACCTCCCGATCGTCGAGAGCGGCTACCTCCCGAGTGCGGTTTCGCGGGTGGGGGCCTCCGGTCTCTGGCAGATCATGACCCCGACGGCGCGGGGCCTCGGGCTTTCCGTCAGCGGGATCGTAGACGACCGGCGCGATCCGGTCGCCTCCACGCTGGCGGCCCTCGACTACATGGAGGAGCTCCATGCCCAGTTCGGGTGCTGGCTCCTCACGCTGGCGGCATACAACGCCGGTCCCGGGAGAATCCGAAGGCTCCTGGAGCAACATGCGGAAGGTCTGTCGCTGGAGGGTGAAACTCGATTCCTCGCGATCCGGCCTCACCTTCCTGCCGAGACGCGCGATTTCGTCCCGAAGTTTCTCGCGGCGGCCGCGCTCGCGGGCGATCCCGAAGCTTTCGGGTTCCCCGCCTCCCGCTCGACGCCCTGGCTCTTCGACGAAGTCCTGGTCCCCGACGCCACCTCGCTTGACGTCGTCGCCTTCGCGGCGGGGGTCCACGAGGAGGAGGTCCTCGCGCTGAACGCGCATTACGTGCGCGGTTTCACTCCCGCGGGGGAGACCCGGACCGTGCGTGTCCCCTTCGGCCGGGCCTTCGAGTTCGAACGAAACTTCGCCCTGATTCCACCCGAAGAGCGGCTCACATTCGTCGAGCATGTCGTGGCTTCGGGCGAGACTTTCTCGCATATCGCGGCGCGTTACGGGGTGGCGCTCTCGGAGCTTACGGGAATGAACGCGAGCGTGAACGAGCGGCGCCTCCGGATCGGGATGACCATCGTGGTTCCGGTGGGATCCCGTGGCGGGCGTGTGGCATCCCCGGTCGCCACGCAGATCGCCACGAATCAGGGCGCCAGCGGAAGCGTACATACGGTCTCGTCCGGAGAAAGCTTCTGGACCATCGCGCGACGCTACGGCATCTCGACGCCCGCGCTCGCGGCCGCGAACGGACGGGCTCTCGGCGAGCTCATCCACATCGGGGACGAGCTGCGCATTCCCTGAAGGGTTCGCGCGGCCGCAGCCCTCGGCGGCCCGCGGACATCACCCCACCGCAGGTCTTCGCGTTCGCGCTACAAGCGTCGCTATGCGCCCTCGCGAACCCCGGTCCGGCCTATTTCGGCAGTCCCGCCAATACCAGAACCCAGCCACGCGTTTGTGGACCCCGTAGGCGCCGAAGCGTACCATGTAACATTGGCCGCCGGCGCCCAGAGACCAGAATACCAGAACCCTGCGGCCGATTTCGGTCGTTATCGGAAATGCCTCGTTTCCTTTCCAACACCCCGTACGTTTCGCGTTTTCGTCATAGGAGTCACGGTTTTTCATCGACGATCGGGAAGGTAAGAGCCCGAAGTCGCTGTATCAGTACCGTCGCAGAACAGGCACGGTCTCTGCGTGTTCTTATGGGGCCTCGCGGCTGCGGCTGCCCCAATTGAGGAGGGTCGATGAGTGCACCACGCCGAGCTGTCTTCATTCTTAGCGCGCTCAGTCTCGCCGGACCAACGGCAGGGCAGGCCCAGCTCTTCGACGAAACCGCCTTCTCCGCATGGATTGGTGGTGGGACCAACGAGTTTGAGGAACGCTTCCCCTTCTCACCGCAGGTGGCGCTTCGCCTCGAAGGCTTGCCCTGGCAACACGTGTGGATCGGAGCGGATGCGACCGCCTCCTTTGTTCACGAAGAGGAAAGCTGTGTGGCCGCCGTGGGCGCCGATTGCGGAGACGGACTTGGCCTTGCAGTGAGGCCCACGATATCGGGACTCATGAGGATTGAGATGGGCGAACAGGGGGCGCGCCCATATGTCGCCGGCACGGCGGGAGTGAATCTCGCTCGTATGTCGACCATGCTTGGCGTCGGCGTCGGCACGAGGTTTCCGGAAGCCTTCCTTACACATGATCTCAGTCTCGAGGCCCGTTATCGCGTTGACAGCCGTCAGTTTGGCCGCCGGTATCGGCATTGGGAGTTGATCGCGGGCGTAAACGCGCGCTGAGTGTCGACTCCGTCCGGTCCGTTAAGATGGATCACGCAACCGTTCAACGAGCGACGAGGCACTTCCGATAACAACGCGTGTGCCGGCTGCGGCGCTGAAGCGCCTCCGCTGTAACCCTTCGCCTCGTCACGGTCCGTGCGATGC
>JBBEBG010000003.1 GCA_040882465.1 Gemmatimonadota bacterium | reverse complement strand
GACAGGTGGGTCCGCGCAAGGCGCGCCAGCCGCTCCAGCCGCGCCGCTTCCGCCCACAGCACCCGCCGACCCTCCCCCGTCAGCGCGTAGTATTTCCGCCGGGGATCATCGCCGACGCCTCCGGGACTCGCCGTCTCCTCGATCAGCCCCGTGGACGTCAACTCCGACAGCGTGCCGTACAGCGTCGCCGGCCACAGCCGCAGCTCCCCCTCCGTCCGCGCCTCCACCTCCTGCCGGATCGCATATCCATGCATTGGCGCGGCCGCCAGAGAAACGAGGATCTGGAACGCCTTGGGGTCCATCGGGTCGGCTCCGTTGCTGGTCGGGTCAGGCTAGGTATTAAGAGATATATATACCCACGGAGATACAGCGAGCAAGGGGAACGCCACGCCTCCCCCGCCCCAGCCCCGATTCCTTGCCCCCGCGAAATCGGCTCCCCCACCTTCGCTCTAGGGTCAAAGGGCGCTTCTTTTTCCTAACCGCAGGGGCAAGGCTCCCCCCGATCAGGAGGCACCAGGATGCGAATGCCATCCCCTCTCCTCGCGGCCATCATGGTGCCGTTGGTCGGCCTGGCGGTTGCGGAGGCCGGTCAGGCCCAATCCGCCGCCGATGCCGAACACCACACCTTCGCGACGACGGACGATTGGACGCTCCACTATGCGACGATGGGCGACTCCGGCTCCCCGGTCTTCCTGATCCATGGATCCGGAGGGGCGGCCGCGACCTGGCTCGAGAACGGCGTCGCGCACCGGCTCGCGGAAAACCATCGGGTCATCGTCCCCGACATGCGCGGCCATGGCCGGAGCGAAAATCCCCGCGAGGGCGACATGCCGCTCGACGTGATCGAGCTCATGGACTACCTGGACATCGAGCGCGCGCACGTCCACGGGTTCTCGATGGGCGGGAGCATCGTGGCCCAGCTGATGGCCCGAGTTCCGGATCGGTTGATCACCGCGTCCTTTGGAGGGTCCGGAGTTCGCGAGACGGAGGAGTGGGCCGACCGCGTGCCGGCGGACGCCGAGGGAACGAGCCCCGTCGCGGCGGAGGCGAGCCGGATCTACCGCGAGCGCCTCGAGTCCCGTGAGGAGACGCAACCCACGGAGGCCGAGAGCCGGCGTCTCGCGGCGATGGAGGCCGGAACCTGGACGGAGCCCGCACGCCCCGGCCCCGAACGCCGGGACCTCGATCTCAAGACTATCGAGTTCCCGGTCCTCGCGATCGTGGGTGAGTACGACGGCTTCTATTCCCGGACGCATCGCCTTTGGAGGGAAGTCCCCAAGTTCCAGAGCATCATGCTCCCGCAGCGCGGACACCTCGATTCGTATTATCCCAGGGTGATCCACGACTGGTATCTGAACGGGCTCCAGACGTTCATCGACAGCCACGACGAGGGGTAGGGGATCTAAGAAAGTGAATCTCAGGGGAGAAAGGGTTGGCATCCTACACCAGCGGTGAGCTCGCGAAGGCTTTCAAACGTGTCCGGGGGAATACGATTCGAGTGGCCGAGGAAATTCCCGGGGAGGAGTACTCCTTCCAACCGACCCCCGAGTCCCGAAGTATCGCGCGGCACCTGGCGCACAACGCAGTAGCCCCTCGCATGCAGGAGCACATTCATCGGCATGAGATCAGAGATTTCTCGAAGGTGGATGTGCCGGCGCTGCTTCGGGAGATCATCGAGCTCGAGCTGGTGCCGCGCACAAAGGCCGAGGTGCTCGCACTCTTGAGAGAGGAGGGCGAGCGCTTCGGCTCCTTTCTCGACGGCCTGAGCGACGAGTTTCTGGACCAGCGGGTGATGACTCCCGGCGACCCGTCTCCCACAAAAAGCCGCCTGGAGATGCTGATGGGGGTGAAGGAGCACGAGATGCACCACCGCGGCCGGCTCATGCCGATTCAGCGGATGCTCGGAATCGTGCCGCGTCTGACGCGGCAGAGAGAGGAACGGCTCGGCCCCGAGATCGCTCATGCGCCTAAGGAAAGGGCGTAACCCGGGCGGGACCCCGATGATGCACGCCGATGCCGGAACGAGTCTTTCCGACCCCGGCGGCGCTGGTGCAGTAGAACGGGGGGCGATGCGGCGGCGTTCGACAAGGTCGACGCGAAGAATGAGACGTTCCGCTTCAGCCTGAGGGCCAAAAACAAGCAGGTCATCGGCACGAGCCGGAACTACGAATCCGCGAAGGCACGGGACAACGGAATCACCGCCGTCGACCACATTCTCCGCGACCGCTTGAAGCACTCGTCGCTCGGCGTGCGCCCCCGTGCAGTGCTGCGCGAGAAGGAGAATCGGGCCCCCCGGGAACTATTTCGGCCCTCACTGCGTCGCCCCCTCGAACGCACGATGAGTCCGCTCCGGGAAGCGGACCGGAACCCTGAAGATCGAGGAGGCCATCATGTCGGTCGCGACGCAGCAGCACCCCAACGGAGTCAACGTCGAGCAGCTCGTGCAGACGGTCGAAGCCATTCAAGCGCAGCCCGAGCTCGCCCAATTCCAGTTTCGCGCCCGGTCGCGGTGGATCACGGGCGGAAAGTCGGAAACCCGCATCCGGGGATTCTATGGAGCGGGAGGCGAGGACTCCTCCAGGCCCGAGTCCTTCGTGCTCGTCGGCGACGAGCCGCCGGTCCTTCTCGGCACGAACGAGGGCCCGAACGCGGTGGAGGTCGTGCTCCATGCGCTCACCTCCTGCCTCACGGTGGGCCTCGTATACAACGCCGCGGCGCGCGGGATCACGGTACACGCCATCGCCTTCGAGGTCGTGGGTGCCCTCGACCTCCGGGGATTCCTCGGGCTCTCCGACATGGTGCGCCCCGGATTCGAGGAAATCCAGCTCCGGGTCCACCTGGAGACCGACGCTTCCGAAGAGGCGCTCGCCGAGCTCTGGACACATGTTCTGCGTACGTCTCCGCTCCTCGACATCCTCAGGAACCCCGTCCCGGTGACCATCGGGCTGGCGGCCTGAGCAAGTCCGGGAACTATTTCGGAACCCGCTGCGTCCCCCCGGTGAATGGATCGCCGAGAGGACGCGGGACGAGGGAGACGAGAGAGATGTCGGCAGCCGCGACGATCGAGAGAGCCGAGATGACCGAAGAGGCCGCACAGGTGGAAGAGGCCGGGCCGGTCGGAAAGACCGGGGCCGCGAAGGAAGCGGGATCCGTCGGGGAGGTTGGCAATGCCTGGTTCGAAGGCGAGATCACGGCGCTTCTTCCGGGACTCCTCGCCACCGCGCGGCGGCTCACGAGGAACGACGCGGACGCCGAGGATCTTGTGGCTGAAGCGATGGTGAAGGCGCTCGGGTCGCTGGAGTCGCTCCGCGATCGGTCGTCCTTCCGCGGATGGATGTGCCGGATCCTCACGAACACCTTCCTCAGCCAGAAGCGGAGTGCCGCGGCGAAGGCGGAGACGCAGGAGTACGAAGAGACGGACGGCAGCGACGAGACTTTCTCGATCTTCGAACGGCTGCACCAGCCCTTCCTCCTCTGGCAGGCCAATCCGGAGCGGGACTTTCTGAATCGCCTCCTCCAGGAGGACGTCGCGTGCGCCGTGGACACGCTCCCGGAGGCCTTCCGGGTCGCCGTCGTGCTGGTCGAGATTCAGGGGCTTTCGTATCAGGAAGCCGCGGACGCCCTGGACGTTCCCGTGGGTACCATTCGCTCCCGCCTCGCGCGGGGACGGTCCCTGCTTCAGAAGTCGCTGTGGGACCAAGCCATCGACATGGGCCTGAGAACCCCGCGCAACCGGGCTCCCGAGGAGGAGGCCGAGTCATGACAAAGGAAATTCTGACCTGCAAGGAAGCGATCCGGATGCTCGTCGAATATCTGGACGAGGAGCTGGACCGGAACAGGAGCGGCGCGCTCGAGGACCATCTCGAAGCCTGCCGGAGCTGCAAGTCGCGGCACGAGTTCGAGAAGGGACTACGAGACCGCGTCTCCGCCCTCGGCCACGCCCCGGTGCGGCATGAATTCCATGACCGCATCCGTGCCCTGGTCGCACGATTCGAGAAGGAAACCGGCGAGTAGTAGATCGGCGCCGGCGCCAGGATCACGCATCGAATAGTCGCACGTTCCACGATTCACCGAGACAGGGAGCCAGTGAACCATGGTCGTCATCACCTCCGAGAACCGGGACGTCATCATCGACGCCGTGCGGGGCATGTATTCGCACCTCGCGCGGCAGCCACAGGACGAATTCCACTTCGCGACCGGGCGCTTCGCCTGCGAGTACGTCGGCTACTCCGCCGACGAGCTCGACCCGATCCCGCCGGGCGCCCTCGAGTCCTTCGCCGGAGTCGCCCACCCCTTCATCGCCGATGTGATCCGCCCCGGCCAGACCGTCCTCGACGTAGGCTCGGGCTCGGGCACCGACGCGCTCATCGCGAGCCGGATCGTCGGATTGGAGGGTGAGGTGATCGGGCTCGACATGACCTCCGCGATGCGCGAGAAGCTGGAGAGGAATGCGAGGGAGATGGGCGCGACGAACGTCCGAACCCTCGACGGAAACGCGGAAGAGATCCCCCTCCCCGACACTTCCGTGGACGTCGTCACGAGCAACGGCGTGCTGAATCTCGTCCCGGACAAGGAGTCCGCGATCCGCGAGATCTACCGGGTACTCCGTCCGGGCGGGAAGATCCAGATCTCCGACATCGTAGTGGAGATTCCGCCGTCGGAGGCGTGCCGCGCGAAGCCGGAGCTCTGGGCCGAGTGCATCGTCGGCGCCGTGACGAAGGACCAGTATCTCGAGACGCTGGCGAAGGCCGGGTTCGAAGATCTGGAGATCCTGCAGCGCGTGGACTACTTCTCGGCGAGCCCCAGTGACGAGACGAAGAAGGTCGCGTCGGGCTTCAACGCCCATGCGATCGTGATCACGGGGGTGAAGCCGGCCTGAGCCGGACTTCCGAGGAGGCGAACCGAGCCGCACGACCCCGAGGCGCACGGCAACGGAACCGGCCCTCCGGCGATCCGCCGGGGGGCCGCTCTTCGTCCTGCCGGCTCTGGCCGTCCTGCCGGCATGCAACCCGATCTACGTCGAGGATGAACAGTCGAATAACGCCACCCTCCTCGCTCCGGCGCGCCTCTCCCGAGGCGCCCAGCTCTCCTTCAGTCAGACTCCCGCATTCGATCCCACGCTCGCCGATCCCGTGCCGGCGTTACCTCCGCTCGGCGTTCGCCCTCTCCCGTGCATGCACGCGGCGCGCACGCACTTCGCGAGCAACACCGGACCCGCAGCTGTGGCAAGCGCGGCCTCATGACATGGAACATGAAAATCTTGTCCTATGGGGCCGGCTCCCCACTCTCAGAAGTAGAAGCGTACGCTGGTCTGGAGATAGTCGTCCTTCCGAAACCGGTACAGGGGATCGCCGTCGTCATTCGAGCTGAAGATCCGACCGACGAGCTCCAGCCTCCATCGGTCCCCAAGCCGCCAACTTCCCTCCAGGGTCCCCAGAAGAGTCCCTCGGGGTAACCGCCAATTCCCTTCGCCTCGCCCGGATGAAGTCTTGACGGCCACGGGTCTGGAACTGACTGTGGAACTCCGACGCTCGGAGGCTCCTGCTACATTCCCATGCGTCCCATCATCCCGCGGTGCATCTCCATGAGGCGCATGACCCGCTGACGGTGTTCGGGCATGAGGGCGAGAAGTTCCTGGGGACTCATCTCGGGCATTCGGACGAGGTCCGCGCGGAGCGCTTCCACGGTCGCGTTCCACTCCTGATCGGTCGCCATGTTCATTTCCCGCATCTCGCGGTTGAACTGCGAGATCAGGTTGGCGACCATTTGGCGATGCTGGGACATTACGGCCATCATCTGCTCACCACTGGCGCCCTCCACCTGCCGCAAGTGGGCCTCCATCTCCTCCATCATCTGACCGCTCATCTGCGTCCCGCCCATTCCCGGCATTCCCGGCATTCCATCCGTCGGCTGCGTCGCGGCCCCTTCTCTTTCTGGATCCGGCTGCTCTGGGGCACACGCTGCCATCGCGACCATCACCAAGGAGAAGGCTGTCATTTGCTTCATCGAAACCATCTGAAGTCCCTCCGTTTCGCGGCGAAGGCGACACTCCGCGCACGCCCGTACCGGGGCGCCTTCGCGTTCAGTCTGCACCGCCGACTCGCACCTCCGTGAGCACTGGCATCTGATCGAGGAGAGCGTCCGAGCGACGGCCGTTTCGCTTGACCTCCCACTCCTTCCAGAGCGAGTAAATTGCGGGAATCACCACGAGCGTCAGGATCGTCGACGATACCATCCCGCCCACCATCGGAGCGGCGATCCGCTTCATGACGTCCGCCCCGGCCCCGTGTCCCCAGAGGATCGGAAGGAGACCCGCGATGATCGCGGTCACGGTCATCATCTTTGGACGAACCCGCTCGACCGCGCCGTACTCCACCGCGGCGTCCACGTCCCCGCGGCCCCTGAGCGCGCCCGTCTCACGCCGTTCACGGTACGCATGGTCCAGGTAGATCAGCATGACTACACCCGTTTCGGCGGCCACCCCCGCCAGGGCGATGAATCCGATGGCCGTGGCCACGCTCAAGTTGAAGTCCATCAACCACATGAGCCACACGCCTCCGACCAGCGCGAACGGGAGTGAGAGCATCACCAACGCGCTCTCGGCCACGCTCCCGAACTGGAAGAAGAGGAGCAGGAATATGATGGCGAGCGTGATCGGAACGACGTAGCGGAGCTTTCGATTGGCGCGCTCCATGGCCTCGAATTGTCCCGACCACTCCAACCGGTAGCCCACGGGAAGGTCGAGCCGTTGCTGAAGGAGCTCCCGTGCCTCCTCCACATAGCCGCCGATGTCGCGTCCCCGAACGTCCACATAGACGACGTTATTCAGGTAGGCGTTCTCAGACTTGATGAGCGGTGGGCCCTGCACCACGCGCAGGTTCGCCAACTCACCGAGCGTCACCTGCGCGCCCGCGGGCGTCGCCACCAGCGTGGACGCGATCCTCTGCGGGTCGTCGCGGAGCTCGCGTGGATAGCGGACCAGCACGGAGTAACGCTCGCGACCCTCGATCACCTCACCCGCGTACATTCCGCCAACGGCAGCCATCATCCCCATCTGTACCTCGGCGACAGTCATCCCATACCGGGCAGTCGCGTGACGATCGACTTCAATGTCCAGGTACCGTCCCCCCAGCGCGCGCTCCGCGAACACCGAATTGGTCCCTTCGACCTGCGGCAGGAGGCCCTCGATCTGCTGGCCGATCCGGTCGAGGGTGGCGAGGTCCGGCCCGAAGAGCTTGATCCCGACCGGAGTCTTGATGCCCGTCGCGAGCATGTCGAGTCGGTTCTTAATCGGCATCGACCACATGTTCGCGACTCCGGGGGTCGTTACCGTGGCATTCATCTCCGCCTGGATCGAATCGAAGGTGACCCCCGGGCGCCACTGCTCCTCGGGCCTGAGGATGGCGACGGACTCGATCATCGACAGAGGTGCCATATCGGTCGCGCTCTCGGCCCGCCCGATCTTTCCCAGCACCATCTCCACCTCGGGGATCCTGGCCATCGCGGCATCCCGCTGCTGGAGGATCTGCCTGGCCTGCGCCGTCCCGGTTCCTGGGAACATCGAGGGCATGTCCATGATGCTCCCCTCGTTCAGGGGCGGCATGAATTCACTGCCGAGCTTCTTCCAGGGGAGGATGGTGATCCCCAGGACCGCCAGCGCCGCGCCGATGACCGGCCAGCGATGCCGCAAGACAAAGTGGATGACCGGCCGGTAGGCGCCGATGAGCAAGCGGCTGACCGGGTTTCTCCGCTCCGACCTGACTCCACCCCGAATGAAGAGCCCCATCAGGACCGGGACCAGAGTGATCGAGAGGAGCGCCGCCGCCGCCATGGAGAGCGTTTTCGTCCACGCGAGCGGCTTGAAGAGCCGACCCTCTTGTGCCTCCAGGGCAAAGACCGGGATGAAGGAGACGGTGATGATCAGAAGAGAGGTGAAGAGCGCCGGGCCGACCTCTTTGGACGAGTCGGCCACCATCTGCCAGTGCGTCCTGCGGCCGCCTTCGCGCCGATTCCGTTCCATGTGCTTGTGAAGGTTCTCCACCATCACGATCGCCGCGTCGATCATAGCGCCGATCGCAATGGCGATCCCTCCGAGGCTCATGATGTTGGCGCCGATCCCCAGGAAGCGCATGGCGACGAATGCGATCAGGATCCCGAGCGGCAGCGTCACGATCGCCACTAGCGCACTGCGCGCGTGGAGCAAGAAAATGACCGTGACCAGCGCCACGATCAGCGACTCTTCGATCAGCTTTTCGCGCAGGGTCTGGATGGCGCGTCCGATTAGTCCCGAGCGATCGTACCCAACCACGAACCTTACTCCCGCGGGAAGGGCCGATTCCAGCTCGGCCATCTTCTCCTTCACCCCGGCAATCACGTCGAGCGGGTTCTCGCCGAAGCGCATCACCACGAATCCGGTGACGATCTCACCCTGCCCGTTGAGGTCGGCGATCCCGCGGCGGATCTCGGGGCCGAGCTGGACGCGGGCCACGTCACCTACCGTGATCGGCACTCCCCCCGGTCCGGCGCCGAGCGACACCGATCGGATGTCTTCGAGAGAGTCAAACCGTCCCCTTCCCCGGACCACGTATTCGCTGCCGCCCAGCTCCAGCACCCGCCCGCCCACGTCGGCGTTCGACTCGCGCACCGCCTGGATCACCTTGGCCATCGGGAGGTTGAAGGCGAGAAGTCGAGACGGATCGACCTCGATCTGGTACTGCTTCTCGAAACCGCCTAAGCTGGCGATCTCGGCCACGCCCTGGACGGAAGTCAGCCCGGGCCTCACGGTCCAGTCCTGCAGACTGCGAAGCTCGGCCAGGTTCAGCCGGCCCGTGGTATCCGTGAGGATGTACTGCATCACCCAGCCGACGCCGGTAGCGTCGGGGCCGAGGATGGTCATTGCCCCCTCGGGGAGCCGGTCTCTTACGCCATTCAAGTACTCGAGAACCCGGGAGCGCGCCCAGTACAGCTCCACATTGTCTTCGAAGACGACATAAACGGCCGATCTCCCGAACTGGCTCATCCCGCGGACGAACCGGGTGCCGGGGACCTTCAGCATCTCCGTGGACAGCGGGTAGGTGACCTGGTCCTCGACCAATTCGGGTGCCTGCCCCGGCCATTCGGTCATGACGATCACCTGCACGTCCGAGAGGTCGGGAATGGCATCGACGGGAGTCTGGAGCATGGCCCAGACTCCGGCTACGGTCGCCGCGGCGGCGCCCAGCAGGACGAGGAATCTCTGACGGATGGACCAGTCGATGATTCGCTTCAGCATCGTCCGTCACTCCCTGTTAGGGGGCATGGGCATCCCGTCCATGGAGTCGTCGGACATGTCCATGCCCCCCATGTCCAAGTTTCCCATGTCTCCCGCGCCGATCATCCCGATCATGGACCTCATCACCTGGGCCATGTTACTCTCGGAGTCGAGGAGGTACTGCGCGGAGGTGACTACTCGCTGACCGGGTTCGAGCCCGGCGAGGACCTCCGTGAGATCCCCCGCCGTCAGGCCGACCTCGACCTCCTGCGGAATGAGCCTGCCGCCCCCCATCTCGATGAACACGAGTTGCCGTTCGCCGGTGTCGATCACTGCCGACGTTGGAACGGAAAGGGCCGTGCGCGTAGGTGTGCTGAGACTTACGGTCGCGTACATGCCCGGCTTGAGCCGCCCGTCGGGGTTCGGAACGGCCACGCGGGCCCTGAGCGTACGCGCGTCCTCCTGGAGCGTGGGATAGACGTACTCGATGCGGCCCCGGATGGGCCGACTCGGGAACGCGGACAACTCCACGACGGCCTCCGATCCCTCGGCAACGCCGCCACCGTTCGGCTCGCGCACCTCCGCGTTCACCCAAACCACGGAGAGGTCGGCGATCATGTAGAGGTTCGTTCCCGGCTGGAAAGCCTGGCCCTCGAGGACGTCCTTCTCCAAAACGACTCCGGAAACGGGCGCGTGGATCGTCAGCGTCCGCCGAGGCTCGCCGGATTCCAGGACAGCTTCGATCTGGTCCTCTGAGATGTCCCAGTAAGTGAGCCGCCTCCGCGCCGACTCCACGAGTTCCCGGGCTCCATCGGCGACGGCCGCTACCGGACTCCGTCCAATGGACTCGGCCATCCGAGTGGCGAGAAGCAGCTCTTCCTGCGCGGTGACGAGCTCCGGCGAGTACACGTCGAGGAGCGGCTGACCCTGCCGGACCGGCTGCCCCGTGAAGTTCACGTGCAACCGTTCCACCCAGCCGCCGAACTTCGGGGCCAGATAAGCTACGCGAGTCTCGTCGAAGGCGACGATCCCCACGGTCCGGGTGGTCCTCGAGAGGAGCCGGACCTCGGCGCGATCGAAGGTGATGCCGAAGCTGGATATCTCTCCGGGGGTGAGAAATACCGACCCATCGGGGGCCATGCCCTCAATTCCCGCACCGCTTGTACCCATCCCCCCCGTTTCCATCCCGCTCATCTCCGCGGCACCCGCTCCCGGCGCCGCCGATTCCTGGCCTGCAATTCCCACCGCCCGCGACGCCGCACCCGCCCAAAACGCGGCTGCCGCGACCACGACAGCCAGGGCTGCCGCTCCCGAGGCCATGACGATCGTCTTTCTGTTCCCGTTCATCGGAGCACCTCCGTGCCCACGGCCCGCTCGAGCCTTGCCACGTCGCGGGCGAAGTCGGCCAGAAGCCGGTGGTAGTCGAGTTCGTGTTGGTAGAGCGTGACTTGGGCATCCAGCAGCGTGAGGAAGTCCACCCTCCCCACCCGGTAGGCGGCCGTCGCGGAAGGGAGCGACGCCCTTGCCTGCGGAAGGATGCCTTCGTTCAGGAGGAGGATCTGTTCACGCCCACGCACGAGTCCGGCCACGAGGGATTCGATTTCGGCGTTCAGGTCGTTCACCATCGCATGGTGCCGGGCCTCCTCCTCCGCGAGGACGGCGGCTTCCTCAGCGACCCCCTGGTCCTGCTTCCGTCCCGCGAAGAGGGGGAGCGGCGCCGAGACCATGAGGTCCACGAAATCTCCGAAATCGGGACGCCGACTGTATGCGATTGAGACCTGGAAGTCGGGAAGCTCAGCCTTCCTGGCCAGCGAAACGGCTTGTTCCTGCGCGGCCACTCGCTGTACGTGCGCCTGGATCATCGGGTTGTGCTCGAGGGCCAGGCGCTGGAGATCGGCCGCGGAAGGGATCGTCGGGTCCTGCTCCGGTCCCCCGCCTTGGGACAGGCCGGACAGCGCGGACGACACAAATCGCGCCTCCTCACCGCCGCCCAAGACGGCTGCAGCTCCGACGTTCTCTGGGATGTCGCCTGCGAGAAGCGGCGTGTCGGTCGGCCTGGCGAGCAAGGCATTCAAGCGAGCCACCGTGCTTCGGCGGCGTTCGTGGAGGGCTACCACCTGGTTAGCGAGCCGTGTCCGTTCCACCTGAGCCTTGAGCACGTCGGACTGGGAGCCTGTGCCCACTCCGTACTGCGCGGACGTGAGTTGGGCGAAGGCGGCAATCAGTCCCTCGTTCCTGGAGGTGACCTCGATGGCCCGGTCCACAAAGTAGACCTCGAAGTAAGCGGATTTCACCTCGGCGACGACCTCGTCTCGCACCCGCGCGACCTCCCACTGCGCCGCCTCGGCCCGGAGGCGGGCGACCTCCTCCTGGAGCCCCAGCTTTCCGGGCCACGGAAACTGCCCCTCGAGCTGGAGGCGGGTCATGGTCATCATCTCACGGCCGAGGCTCGGATCCGTGATCGGGACGTTCATGAACCCCACGCCGACCATGGGATCGGGAAGCGCTCCCGCCTGGGGAACGCGCGCCCTGACAGCCTCCGCCGCTCGCTCGGCGGCTCGGATCTCGGGGTTGTTCGCTACGGCCTCGGCCAGAAGCGCCGTGAGGTCAGAAATCGGCTCCTGGGCCTGAAGCGCTGCCGAAGCAGCCAGGGAGAGGAAAGTCGCAAGTCCCAGAGAAAGGTGGTTGCGCATGATGAACGCTCTCCGTTGAGTCCTTTGCGGCGACCCGTCCCGCTTCCTTCGCGAAGGGGCGGATGATGGAACGTCGGGACGCCGGGCTCTCCCGAACGCCATGGGCGTCCGCGAGCCTGAGTCAATTCAGCTGTTCGAGAGAAAAGGACCCGGAAAACCCGGGCCCCCAACGGACTATGCGCGGGGAGGGCGGAAGAGCGAGGCTTCCAGAAGGAGGTCGTGCGAGGCGACCGTCGCCGTGACGAGCTGCGTCGGCTTAGGCGGGATCGGAATCGTGGGGGGCAAGGGCGCGATCGTCGCAACGGATACGCAGCCTCCAAAGGAGGCGCTCGCCGCGAAGGGACACGGGGCGCGATCCTCCGCGTCGGCGTGTGCCTGATCGTGCCGACCGTACCCCATCCCCATCTCTGCTGGCGAATTCATCGCGGTGGCTGGGGCGTGAGCAGCCATGGCGGCGCCGTCTTCCTCCATGGGCGCACATGTGGCCGCCCAGAGCCTCTCGGTCATGGAGGCGGACATCGCTACGAGCGAAAGGAGTCCGGCGACTCTGCGGAATGATCGCGTAGTCATGCCACGAACCTCGCCGCGGCCTGTCATCCGGTCAACAGCGTTGCGCCGCAGGGTGCTGTACGTGAAGGGCGACTCGAGCCGCGACGCCTCAGCGATCGTGAAGTCACGAGGTATCCAGCATCATCGTGGCTTCGCCGTCGTGCGCATCGGGAGACCGAAGAGCGCGGGCATCCGCAGGTACCGGCGGAAGTCCTCCTCGACGCACGCCGGAGCGCCCCATCCCGTGGGATCCGCCTCTTCGGCGCCGGCGAGGAACGTCTCGAGGTGATGCTGGACCACGGGGAAGAGTGGCGTGGCGGTCGGGCGCCTCGGGCGGTAGACGGCACCGGCGGCACGATTTCCCGGCGCGACGGCCGCGGGGGCCCAGCGGCGGGTGGTGCGCGAAGGGGGTGGGATGAGCCCGGCCATCTCTCAACCCGCGGGACCACCGCGCGCCATGCCATGGCTGGATCGGCCATGCGCACCTCGCCCGGCTCAGCGACTCAGAGAGCGGTTCGGATCTCGACCATTGCTGCTCCGCCGGCCGGGACCATCGTAATCTAGACGTTCTGGTTGACCATGGCACCGCCTTGGTGCCAGACGCGGTCGAAGATCTCTCCGATCACGTGGAAGGACGAAACGAAGTTGGGTCCGCCGTTCCCCACGAAGAGGCGAACCACATCGCCCGTTTCGGCGGTCATCGCCGCCGCACTCATGAGGGATCCCACGGATCCGTTGAAGACCACGTACGTAGGATCTTCGGCCAGCGCCCTCCGCATGTCGAAGGGTTGATGTCCCGGCTGACCGTATTCGCCGGCCGTGTAGGCCTCTCCCTGCATCACGTAATACTAATGATCCACGGCCGGAAGGCCGCCCGCGGGCTCCACGAGGATCAGTCCGTACATCCCGTTCGCCACGTGGGGGTCCCCACTGGAGCGGTCGCGCAATGGTACACGTAGAGGCCGGGGTTCAAGGCCGTGAACTTGAAGGTGGCCGTCTGGCCCGGTGCCACGACGGATGAATGCACTCCCCCGCCCGGGCCGTTGACGGCGTGGAGGTCCATGTTGTGCGGATTCTGGCTGGACGGATGGTGGCTGAGGTGGAACTCTACCAGGTCTCTCTCGCCGACCCTGAGGAGGGGTCCGGGAACGCTTCCGCCGAGGGTTCAGAACGTGTAGTCCACTCCCTCGGTCACCGCCCAAGTCTGCTCATTGGTCTCAAGTTCCACCACGATCCTTGCCGGCTGGTCCCTCGTGAGCGTTGGTGGGACCGTCGGTGGCGGAAGCAAGAGCGCCGTCTCCCGCTCCATCTCGGTCGTTGGAGCGCTCCCCGTCGACTCGCAGGCCGCCAGCGCGAGGCCGAGGAGGAGGACAACGGCGGTTCCGGGTGCCCCGTGAGTTGCCTTGGGCGGTGGACACGAGGGGATCATCGGCAGAACCTCCCGCTGCGGGGATGGACCAACTGGGGGAAAGCTAGCGCAGACTGTGCCCTTGCATAGCGGAGCGTCAGGCAGACCCCGAGGTCTTTCGGGTCGCGCGAGCCCCGGCCCGCCGCCGCCGCGGATGATATACTTGTATTTTGGATCTACAATTATTAAACTACCACTACGGCCCATCTCGTTTGGTGTAGTTGGGCTCAATTCACCTACGTTTCATGGAGGCGACGATGTCCACTTACGGAAGGTCTCGGATCATCGCGGCGATGTTCGGCTTCGCTCTGTCCATCCTGCCTGCGGTGGCATACGCTCAGTCTCCTGCACAGGCGGCGGTGGAGGCCAATCGCCTGCACGCTCAGGCCGAAGCCCTGGCCAATGCTGCCTCCGCGGACATCGGCAAGGCACTTCCGGCGGTCGCTCGGCTACACGGTGAAGCTTTGGCCTTGCGGCAGTCGGGCGATCCTCGCCACGCGGAGTGCACCGAGTTTCAGGCCAGCCTCCTCTTCCTGATCGGAGACTACGAGCAGGCCCAGGGTCTCATGGAGTGGGCGGCATGGCTACGGATCTCCGAGGAGGAGTACGTGGAGGCGGCGGTCGATTACGTCGCCGCGGCCGAGGCGGCGCAGGTCCAGGGTCGGCCCGAGGAGACCGTGAGACTCGCTAAGCAGGTGGCGCGGATCCCGGAGGCGCATCGGTTGACGCCGGAGGACCGGGCGGCCATCTACACGCTGGTGAACTGATCTGTGGGGTGGTCGTAGTCGCGACGGTGAAGCCCCGCGTTCCACTCGGAGCGCGGGGCCTGTCTTAGGAGCGGGGGACTCCGCTTAGCGCGGGTCGGTGCCTGCGGCCCTCCCGGGTGCGGTCAGCGCCAGTGGTGCTCGAGACCGGAGAACGCAAGGATGCCCGGGCTGCAACAGGTTTCACTCAACGGAAAGGCATCATAGGGGCAGCGCGTCCGTAAGCGGAGGCGGTGCGATGGGACGGCTGGCCCGGGAACAGAGGTGGCGTTCTCCCGAGGGGCGGGACAATCTGGGATTTGCGAGTGTCCAGGAGGTCACACCCCAACAGGAGAACGCGCATGGACAGGTATATCGGGCTGGACGCGCATGCGTCGAGCTGCACGTTGGCGGTCCTGAGCCCGAGCGGAAAAACAGGTCGGAACGCAGATGGTGGAGACCAACGCGGGGTGCCTGATCGAGGCGGTGCGGCAGATCCCGAAGCCCCGGAACATCTGCCTTGGAGGAAGGGACGCTATCGGAGTGGCGGTACGAGATGCTGTCGCCCCACGCCCAGAACGTGGTGGTGGCGGCGGTGCGAGAGAGCTGGGGGCCGAAGGACAACCGGCGCGATGCCTTCGGGTTGGCGGAGGGCCTCCGGCTGGGGGTGATCAAGCGGAAGGTGTACAAGGAGCGGGGCGGGTTCGGGGCCCTCGGCTACCGGGCGAAGGGGTACCGATGGGCGAGTGGCGATGTGGTGCGGGTGAAGGACCGACTGAAGAGCCTGTACCGCTCGCGGGGAGTGCCGGTGGCCGGACCATCGGTGTACGCGGCGTCGAAGCGGGGGAAGTTCCTGGGTCGACTTCCGAGGCCGGCAAAACCTCTGGCCGAGCTCCTGTACGAAGAGCTGGACGCCTTGGAGGCACTGAAGAGCCAGGCCAAGAAGGCGATGCTGGCCGAGGCGCAGCGGCATCTGGAGTTCCGTCTGGTCAAGAGCTGTCCCGGCCTGGGTCCGGTGCGCACGGCCGAGCTGCTTCCCATCGTGGTGACCCCGTATCGGTTCCAGAGCAAGCGCGGGTTCTGGTCGTACTGTGGACTGGGGATCGTGACCAGGAGTTCGTCGGACTGGGTGAGAACCCGGACGGACGAGTGGGTGAAGGCCGAAGTGAAGCGGACCAGGGGCCTGACCCGGAACCTCAACCACACGCTGAAGGCAATCTTCAAGGAAGCGGCGACGCCGGTGATCGGTCGGGCCGAGGACGAGCCGATCTACCGGCACTGCCTGGGGCTCCTGGATGGGGGCACGAAACCGAACCTGGCGAAGCTCACGATCGCCCGGCAGATCGCTTCCGCCGTGCTGGCGGTGTGGCGAACGAAGGAGGTGTACGACTCGAAGAGACTCGAGAGCGCCTCGAAGAGCGGTCCTCGATCGGTGAGGTGGCGAGGGAGGATGACGGCCTGCGATCGATCGCTTCGGATCGCCGAACGGTTCAGGGGAGCGCCTCCATTGGAATTCCGGTCCGGGCCTCCGGGTCCGAGTCCCCCGGGATAAGCTATGCCCTCCTTGGAGAGCCGAACGAAGCAATGGGCCTCAGAGCTTCCCGATAGAAGGATGGCTCCCCCTCACCTCGGGAGAACGCGCCGGCTGCACCGGGATCTGTACTCTGGCCGACGTTGGCCGGAGAGCGACGATCGAGCCCCCAAGCCCCTGCCCAGAAATGCCGATCGAGGCGTCAGAAACAACGGACGCTGGTCGCCATGGATGTGGTTGCCGTGGGTCGGGACGAGGGTGGGCCCAAGCGCCATGGCGGCCGGAGCCGGACGGATGCGAACGGGGGCGGGTTAGGTTTCCCAGCAATCCGGCAGGGATTGGTCGAGGGAGAACTCAGCCCGAGGTGGAATCCGTGCAAACGTTCTCCACCCGATGCCGGAACCATGTCGAGAGGTACACAGCCGTCCCTTCTTGGGACCGACGGGGGTGGAGAACTCACTACTTCCTCGTAGGGCGAACGGCACCGCCCTCTGGAGCTCACCGCGGTGCCCTTGTTCTGGGTCTGGTGTGCCCGGCGGAGTTCGAGCCGGGCCGAGAGGAGACCGGGAACCCCATGATGCGCTCTCCCGGACTGTCGGTCCCAGATTTCCCCTGATCCTTCCCAGTGCTGCCGCAAGGCGGCGGGGGAGGGGACCAGGTGACGGGGAGCGCATCAAGGGGAAAATTCTGCCCCTTTCGCCTTACCAGGCGGCCGCCACTCTTTCGGGGCCTCCGATCCTACTTAGAACCGTCGCCCGTTCCTCGGCGTTCAACGACGGCGACCGCGCCATCATGCGTGCCACATCAATCAGGTTCACCGCTTGAGCATTGCGTTCGGGCGCCTGGGCCAAGAGGACCGCCGCGTCGATGTAGCCATTGGCTGCACTGAGGGCGTCCCCCGTAATGCGGGCATGATTCGCTGCTCGGATCGAGTACTCCACAGCCCCTTCGAGATCTCCGATTCCCTCGAGCAGCGCCGCCTGCGTCGAAAGGCATGCGAACGTCATGGGATCGCTTTCGGTTCGGAGGTCGGCTACCGCGCCATGCTGGGCGGCGGCCACGATCAATTCGTCAAAAAACCGGCCCGTGCTTCCCACGACCGCGATCGACTCGTCATGCATTCGATTCAGCTCCAACTCCGACGCTTCCGGGCCCGGCTGCTGGGCCTCGACACCACTCGGAAGGATCGCCGCCAAACTTAGCAGGGCCCCGGTGACCAGGGCGGTCGGTCGAGCGACTTCGATTGAGTGTCTCATGGCATGTCCCTCCTCTCCCATCCGAGTGAAAGCCAGCCTACCCTTCGGGCGAGCTATGGACCTCGAAAGCTCGCCGGGTCTCCAAAACCAGTCGGATGCTCCCGAGGTCTAACAAAAAGTAATTTAAGACTAACAACTATGCAATACCTTCGTTCGACGGATCGTTCGCGTTGAGTCGAGCTCCACGGTGGGTGCGCGGGGCGACCTTTAGATCCGGCCCCCTCGCCAGTCGGGTCGGTGTTTCTGGAACGGCTATCGGGGCCCGTACATGGCCATGATTGGTTGCGGGGATCGGCATCGACGGCCGGAACCATCCCACACCTCTCAATGCGCCAAGCGACTCGCGGTGTCTGGGCCCTACCCCTGAGGGAGCTCGGCCTCACCGACGGGGCCGGACCTCGGACGGGACGTTCGAGAGGTCGATTCGAAGCGTTCGGGCTCCATCTACCCCTCCCGAAATCCGGATACGCTATTCCCAGGTCCCGAAAGGAGAAATCGTGTCGCGTTCGGCCATCTCCCTTCCAACTGTGCATCCCGATGCTCGGAGTCTTGCGTGCGGGCGGGATTCGACGATAGCAGGTAGTCGACCGCCTGAGCCGCCGTGAAACGCGCTCGGCCGTTGAGAAAGACACCGAGCTCCTCCAGCTGATCTCCACTGGTTACGAGCGGGGGCTCCAGGATACCGCCGTGGAGCTGAGCGAGCCCGATCGTAGACAGCAGGCTATTGCAGAGACAGCGACGCCCCTTCGTGTCTTCCTCCAGCCCCCCCTTCCTGGCAAAGGTATTCACGGGTTCGGCTGGACATCTGTACTGTATCCGTCCGTCCTCGCTCCGGAACGGAGTGCGCAGGTAGCCCAGGTCGCACTTTCTTCGTTCCCGTGTGCCCGACGCCACCCCGTCTCCAGGCCACTCGACGATCTTGAAGGGGAATCCTGTCGGAGAGGCCCTCGAGTCGGTGCGGACCGCCACTTCCCCGCGTGCCACCGCGGCCAACACGCAGCGCTTGAGCGTCTCGTCCATCCCGGACTCCTCGCAGTACGCGAACAGAGTCCCGACCTGGATACCGACGGCTCCCAGGCGCTCTGCTAGAGAAAGCGATCCGGGTCGACCCATCCCTCCCGCCAGCCAGAAGGGCAAGCCGAGCGCGGCCAGCTTCTCGAGATCCGCCTCGTCGCGGGCATCATAAATCAGCTCACCGCTAAGCTCGGCCCATCCCTTGTTTCGCGGCGGGGCATTGTGTCCCCCCGAGACATGGCGTTCGACGATGAAGCCATCCACGCGGCCTGTCGCCTTTCGCGCGAGGGCGGTGGCCAGCGTGTCGCTCGCTACGATGGCCAGGAAACGAGGACGATCGACGAATGGCGGGGGCCCGCTCCAATACTCGGCGGGGTCGAGGTCCAGTGTCGCTGTCTCCGGGGATCGGACTCCCTCCGAATCGAACCGCAATGACGCGCGCTCATGCGCCGCGAGGCGGTCCAACGCCCCCGGGATCTCTCGGGGGATGCCCGCGCCCATCAGAATGACGTCGACGCCGGCCAGCATCGCGCCGTAAAGGGCCGACAAGTTCGGAAGCTGGACCTTGGTCAGGAGGTTCATGCCCACCTGGCCGCAGTGACCCTCTTTCGAAAGGGAGACCTCCACGAAGGCCGCCAGCATGTTGATCGCCTTTCGGGCCTTGCCAGACCGGTAGGTCCACATCGGGAGGAGCGCATACCCCTCTCCCGGGCTGCGACCTTTGCTGCGGAAGTATTTCCTCAAGACCTCCGCCGCGACGTCTGCGAAAGGGAATCGCGCCATTGCCCGACGAACATGGCCCCCCGGATCCCCGTCCTGAAGTCGCCGCACCATCACCGTATCGATCAGGGTTCCGGATACGACTCCGAGTTGGCCGGTCTGCGAAACTGCCCGCGCCAGCTTCCACCCGGAGACTCCAACGCCCATCCCTCCCTGAATGATTCTGGGAACCGGCATCACTTCGACCATGAACAGCCCCTCAGTCATGGAAACACCGAGGAGGCTCGGCCTCGGCACCGGAATGAAGGCGAATTAACGATCATAAACTACTCTTTAAAACGCGGCAACCGGCCGGGCCACGAGTCTGAGGTAAGGATTGGTTGTCCGAGGGGCCGCGCGTCCTCGACCGGAGGGAAGACAAGCACTCCTCGTGGTCAAGCGAAGCCGGGGCTCCGACAAAGGCTCGAGTCCCACGAATGTAGGGCGGCGGCCTCCGAATCGGGTGTCCCCCGATCCGCGGCCTGGGTAAAACTTGTCTAACGCCTGCGAACCACCGGACGTTGTCCAGAGCGAGCGAGCATCTCTCGCTTGGCAGTGAGGGCCACGGCCATGTCCTGGAGTGTCGTCCGGCGGAGGTACTCCTTGATTTGTGCTCGGATTGGTTTCCATGTCTCGTGCAGTGGGCAGGGCATATCGTCCGAACACTTGCCGAGTCCCACGCCACACTCATCGAGTTCCGCAGTTCCGTCGATGGCGGCCTTGATGTCGTGCAGACTGATTCCTTCGGGAGGACGCGCCAGGGAGTAACCGCCCGTGGGCCCGCGGGCGGATCGAAGAAGACCGCTCATGACGAGTCGTTGCAGGATGGAAGAGAGGAACGGTGCCGGAATGTCTTCTTCTCGCGAGATGTCTCGCAACCTCACCCAATCCTCGTCCTTATGGAGAGCCAGGTGCGTGGCGGCCCGGATGGCGTACTCACACGCTGAGGAATAAACCATCTCACCTATCCGGTTTTCTCATGATCATATCTAGAACCTGTTCCTTAACCTGCCCAGGAGGCCGAAAGAGGTCAATACAAAGGTGGGATTTGCCCTCCAGGGGGACTTGGGGGAATTCCCTCGAATCAGGAGTGCCCTTCGGGCCACAGCGGCTGACAGATCTACCGATCGGTGGGCATCGCGGAGGCCACCGCCGCCTCGCCCAGGAGACTCTCGGATACCCTGCGAAAGTGGTGTCCATAGATGGCGAGCGTGACTGCGGTAGGAAGCAGGCGCGGTCGGCTGAAGAGCGTCGAGAACAGCAGGAACCAATACTGAACTCTCTCCTCTCCTCGAATCCCCAAGCGATAGATCGACCTGAGGAAGGGAAGGAGGCGCGGCTGCCCACCGGCTTTCCGGAGCGGTGGCTGCCGATACTCCCGTAAGAACGTCCGGACGCGTTCATAGAAGTGTTGAGGGGCATAGATGTGCTCCAGAATGCGACGGTATCCTTGGCACAGAGTTCGCCCATCCATCAGCGGCAGAATATTGGACGTTCCATCCGAGTTATCCCCGGTGATGCGGCCGAGCAGCCGGCCCTCGCGCTTCAGTCGCTCGAAGAGTCTCGTGCCTGGCGGCGCCTGGAGAAGTCCCACCATGGCAGTCACGATTCCGCTCTCCTGGATGAACCGGATCTGCCGATCGAAGATGGAGGCATCATCGCTGTCGAATCCCACGATGAATCCGCCCTGTACCTGGATCCCGGCCCTATGTATTCGCTTCACGTCCCCAATCAGATCTCGGTTAAGATTGTGCTTCTTGTTGGATTCCATAAGCCCCCTTTCGTCCGGGGTTTCAATCCCTACGAAGACGGACTCGAAGCCGGCGGCAACCATCATTTCCAACAACCCGTCGTCATCGGCCAGATTCACGGAAGCCTGTGTGTAGAACCGAATCGGTCCTCGGAGACGCTGCCAGCGAATCAGGGCGGGAAGGAGCTCCGTCTTAACGCTTTTCCGGTGACCGATGATGTTGTCGTCCGCGAAGAACACAGGCCCTCGCCACCCCTCGGCGAGCAATGCGTCTAGTTCTCCAACGACCTGTTCCGCGGGCTTGATGCGGGGCCGGTGACCGAAGAGGGCGGTCACATTGCAGAACTCGCAGTCGTAAGGGCAGCCCCTTGAGTACTGCACGCTCATGGACTGGTAGCGGTCGAGCCTCGCGAGTGACCACATGGGCACCGGACTTTCCGTAAGGTCGGCGAAGCCGGATGCCTCATAGAGGCGCGCGGGAGTTCCCTTGGCGAGATCGGATAAGAAACGCGGAAGGGTCAGCTCCGCCTCGTTGAGGAGGAGGTGTTCCACCTCCGGGACATCGCCGGGATCGCTTGTGAAAAGGGGTCCGCCCGCGACCACCGGCACTCCGGCTGCTCTGCAGCGCGCCACGAGGTCGAGGGCAGACTTCCTCTGAACCGCCATCCCCCCGAGGAAGGCGTAGTCTGCCCACTCCAGGTCCTCCGGCGTCAGGTCCTCGACATTCAGGTCCACGAGACGCTTCTCCCACGTGTGAGGAAGGAGGGAAGCAACCGTAAGGAGCCCCAGCGGCGGCAAGGCCGCTCGTTTCCGCACGAATGAAAGGGCATGTTGGAAGCCCCAGAATGTGATGGGAAACTTGGGGGAGAGAAGGAGAGCGTTCATAACCTATGCTTAAGGGAGTGCACGGAATGGGATCCATCGCGGGGGTGGCATAGGTGCCCATCCAGTATCGGCCGGAGTGCATGCCCGACCGCAAGCTGGCCGACCGGCGGGTCGGCCTCTGCGATATTCGCCTGCACGGCACCGGACTTGGGAAGACCTCCTTCCACCTCAGGCGACCGATGCAAAGCGATCGATCTTGAAGGGCGCCCACGGGATGGGGGATATCCCTTCTGCCATGAGGTCCGCCACGAGGTGTGCCGTGAGCGGTGCGAGAACGATCCCACTGCGCCCGTGGCCGGTCGCGTAAAACAGACCCTCGAGCTCCGGATCGGGACCGATGGTCGGCAAAGGCGCCCCGGAAAAACCAGTCTTAGGATTTGACCCTTCACTGGACGAACCGGGATTGCCCGGGGGAGGCCGGCGATCGCTCCGATCCATGCGCCAGGCGCCAGCACGATCGCTTCGGCGCGGATCTTTCCGCCGTCCTCTAGGCGAACGCCCTCCAATCGTCCACCGGTGTGGATAATCCTCGTCACGCGGCGCCCGTTCACGAGCTCGACGCCCGACGACCTCAGGGCTGGATTCAGCGATCGAGCAAGGAGTTGCGCGTCTACCTGGGCTTCGTCCGGAAACCAAAGCCAGAACGGCACTGCGGGGGAAAGGCCATGATGCACCTTCACCGCTTCGTGAAAGTCCAGGACCGCCGCCCGGATCCCGCAGCGGGCATAAACGTCAGTGAGACGGGGAGATCTCTCCGCGGTCGACGGGGTCAGGTCGGCAATCAGCATCCCATCGCGTCGGAATCCGACCGACATTCCCGAAAGCCGCTCCATTCGCCGGGCAAAACCCTCGACGATTTCCTCGCTCCGGAGACCAAATCCCACAACCTCGGGATCGGGGTCCAGCGTGTGCCCCGCTGACAGCATCCCCGCGGCCGCGCCACTGGCACGTGTCCCCATGCCCGTAGCCTCCACGATGGCCGCTCGGAAGCCTCGCGCAGAGAGCTCGATTGCGATCGAACACCCTACCAGACCACCACCGACTACGACAACTCGCGCCCGGAACGAACGCCCACGCACTCCGGGGGCATGTCCCATCGATTTCCTCGTCTTTCCGCGGCGGATGGGGCTTCCCCGTCGAGAGTCTCCTCAACCGCTGGACTTCAGTCGTAATCGCGGTGGAGCGGTACTCCGCGCATAATATAATGGAAGTTTACCATGAACTACACAATATGGCCAGCACCACGAATCGGCCGTCCCTGTGCCACTTCCTGTGAGGTCAACCCCGAAAGGCGCTTCGGGGCCTGGCGGAAGGCCACGACGAACTCGAACCGGGACTTCTTCCCCGCGATCGCGCCGGCCTGAAAACTCCTCAGCTGGCCAGGGCCCTCGGAAAGAGAATGTTGTTCTCGAGGTGGATGTGCTCCTGCATGGATTTCTCGAGGGATGCGAGCCCGTGCCACAGCGCACGCCACGTCGTGCATGCGCCCTCCGGGGCCTCATAATCATCCGTAAGCGCACGGAGGCGGCGAAGCGCCGAGGCTACATCGTCGTGTTCGTGCTCCATGACGGAGATGGGGGAAGCTGCAACGCCTCCTGCTCCATTCGCGATCATGGGAAAGAGCACGGTCTCTTCCTTCGACATGTGATCCTCGAGCTCGGCCCGCAGTTTCAGGACGATGGACACCAACTCGGCGAGCCGCTCCGGGTCTCTTTCACCGTGGACCTTGTGGACTTTGCGCGCCATGGTCTCCAGGCGCCCAAGCTCCTCGGTAAGAGGATCATGGTAAGTCTGGATGATGTGCCCGATGAGATCGACCAGCGGCGCGTCGCCCCAGTTCACACCCGGATCGCGGGGCTCCCGAATCTCCGCGTGGACCTCGTCAATCACCTGGTCGAGGTCGAGCCCCTTCTTCTTACAAACCTCCCCAAGGGGTCGTCCCCCGCCGCAACAGTAATCGATGCCGTACCGAGCGAAGACTCGGGTTGTCGCGGGATACTCGGCGGCGAGCTGGCCTACTCTGGCCTCAGCGAGATTATTGGTGTCAGTGTCCATTGTCCTTCATTACCTCGGGTTGGGACGGCGGATCGCGGGCTTCCCGCGGGGTCGTCGGGATTGAGTTGCCACATGCGGCGTGGCGGGAGCGAACATCATCTTCAACGTAGCGAGCACGTCCGTTGGTCCGGTCCTTACTTTGGCGCCTGCAGCGCCATGGGCGCCGGGCAAGCGCACGAGGGCATGGATGGTGCCCATGACGATGAGGAGGAGGGCGTCGGGGTCGAGGTCGCCGCGAAGGCTTCGCTCGGAGATGCCGTCCCGGATGGCTTCCTGCAGATATCGCTTCGACCGCCCGATCACCTCCCGAAGCTCCTCAACGGCCTGGGTCGGTAGACTCAGATGGGCTTGGTCCGAGCGAAGAAGCCAGGCGAGGCCGGGATCGGAGCGAAGCAGATCGACTCGATCCGCGGCCAACCTGAAGAGCCGGTGACCGGCTGGCTCGGATCGACTCGGGAAGGTTGACTCCACGCGCCTGATGGCGTGGCGCACCGCCTCCAGCAGAATTGCATCGAGGGATTCGAAGTGCCTGAAGAGGGCGCCAGGCGTGAGGCCTACCTCTCGCGCCAGACGGTTCGTGCTCAACGATTTGAAGCCCTCGATCCCGATGATCTTCAGTGCCGCCCTCGCGATCTCCTCTCGGCGCACCGCCGTTGACTTCCGAGTTCCTGGGCTCATGGCCTAAAGTAAGTAACCGTTTACTTACTTAGCAAGTCCTGTGAAGCAAGCCGTCGGCTCAGATGAGCCAGTTTGCCACGAATGCTCCCATGTAAGCGGGGGCCAGCATGTACCCAAACTGCAGAGCGGGCCACCGCCAGCCCGCAATCTCCCGGCGCATCACGGCGACCGTGGACATGCACTGGAGCGCGAAAGCAAAGAAGACGAGTAGAGCCCCACGGCCCCACCAAGGTCGAGATCCGCCTTGAGCGCGTCTTGGAGCTCGAGGGACCTCGCGCGCGCGTCCTCAATTCCGTGGATCGTGCCGAGCGTCCCGACGATGACCTCGCGAGCCGCGAGTGAAGAGACGATCCCCAATCCCACCTTCCAGTTGAACCCGAGGGGGCGAATGACCAGCTCGATCATCTGCCCCGCCCGGCCGAGTGCGCTTTCCGCGATCGGAGGGCGAGATCCGTCGACGCGGGGAATCTGCGTGAGGAACCAGAGTGCGACGGTGACGGCGAGGATGACCCGTCCGGCCCTTCGCAGGAAGACCTTGCGCCTGTCGAGCAGCCGGAGACCGAGAGAGCGGAGGGAGGGAACGCGGTACGACGGCAACTCCATGACGAAGGTCGAGGGCGGGCCTCGAAGAATCGTCCGCCGGAGCAGCAAAGCGGTCCCGACCGCGGCAACAATGCCCAAGGCATAGAGTCCGAGGAGTGTCGCGCATCGTGTCCCAACAAGCGGGCCGAGCAGGGGGCGCTCGGGGATGAACGCCGCGATGAGTAGCGCGTATACGAGAAGCCACGCAGAGCACGTCATGAACGGCGTCACGAAGATCGTCGTGAGGCGATCGCGCTCGTCCTCCACCGTGCGTGCCGCGAGAATCGCCGGTACGGCACAAGCATAAGCGGAAAGTAAGGGGAGAAAGGCGCGGCCCTGCAGCCCGACGCGGTACATCATTCGGTCCGCGATCACGGCGGCTCGGGCCAGGTACCCCGAATCCTCAAGAACACCGATGAAGAGGAAGAGAATTAGAATCTGCGGGAGAAAGACAATCACGGACCCGACTCCTGCCCAGATCCCATCGATCAGGAGCGAGCGAAACCACGAGTCCGGGAGCTGCGCACCGATCCACATGCCCAAAGTCGCCACCATCCACTCAACGCCGTCGATGAGAGGGGTGGCCCAGGTAAACATTGCCTGGAACACCAAGAGCACGACCCCGAGGAACCCGAGCGGCCCCAGAAACCTGTGGAGGAAGAGCGCATCTGATCGCTCCTGCAATCTCGAGGGGCCGGGCGGACGCTACCCCGCGCGGAGTGCCAGCTCGTGGACACGCCGTCGTCGCTCGGTGAAGAGGTCCACCATGGGTAGTGTGCGGTACCGTGTACCGCGCGAAGGGTGCGCTCTGGGAAGGAGTCGCGATCAACGAGCTCGCTGAGAAAGTCGCGGACTTCGGAGAGGCCCTGGCCCGACCGAATCGAGGCCCGCACGACGCTGACTCCCAGCTGGTCCGCGACGCGTTGGTGCTCGATGGTGCCACCGCGCCTTTCCAGCTCGTCCGTCATGTTCAGGACGAGCTGAACCGGGATGCCCCGCTGCAGAAGCGGCTCACAGAGCATCGTATGCTGCTCGAAGCGCTTCAGGTCCACGATCAGGATCAGTGCGTCCGGCACGCCCATGTCGGTCCCGCGTCCCTCCAAAACGTCGCGAGTGATCCGCTCGTCCGGAGTGCGTCCCGAGGATCCGTGAATGCCGGGGAGGTCGACGAGATCGATCTCCCGGCCCCCGTCTAACCGGATGCGTCCGACTTTCTTCTCGACCGTGACCCCCGGATAGTTTGCGAACTTCTGTCGCAGCCCGGTAGGTGCGTTGAAGAGAGTGGACTTACCTGAGTTGGGTGGGCCCATGCGCGCCACCAGAGGGCGGCACGCACGAACGCGGCCCCCCGACGAATCCGGGCTTCCTGGAGGCTGGTTGGACGGAGCGGGCCTCGTGGACACCGGCCGCGCTTGGTCAGCCCCCTTGGGAGCTGCTTCCATTACCCTCTTCCCCGGATCGTGGCAACGGCTTGGTGAGATCGGGGCGCTGACCCCAGGGCTGACCAAGGGAAGATCCGTGGCCAACTCAGCCAGGCGGAAGACGGGAACCCTCGCCCCGAAGTAGCTCCACTCTCCCCCGGATTGCCGACTGTGGGCTCCAGGAGTAGGATGGGCCTGCACCGTTCTCGTCAGGGTTGCTTGCGAGGCCGGACTTCTTGACTTCGGAGCGCCCGTCGCCGAGGCGTCTAGCCTGATAGAATCTCCGCACTCCCGCCCGGAACCCCGTCGGTGCCCATCCTCCGCCAGCTGTCCGTCACCTTCCACGTGCTCGCTGCCATGGTCTGGCTCGGCGGGATGTTCTTCCTCGCCCTCGTCGGCGCTCCCGTGCTCCGAAAGTTGGAATCGCCGAGTCTCCGTGCCCGGCTCTTCCGGGAACTAGGCGAAGGTGCCCGGCGGGTCGGGTGGGTTTGCATCGGAGTCCTCTTGGTGACCGGAGTGACGAACCTCCACTTTCGGGGCGTCCTGTCCCTCGCGACGCGGGGCGAGGCCACCTTCTGGAATGCTCCGTTCGGGCATGCCCTCGCATGGAAGCTCGTGGCAGTTGGAGTCATGGTGGGAGCGAGCGCGGTGCATGACTTCTTCCTGGGGCCATTGGCCGGGCGGCTCCCCGAGGGGACGGACGGACGGGAGCGGGCGCGACGATGGTCGGCCATCGTCGCGCGGCTGAACGCTGGCATCGGGGTCTTCCTCGTCTACTGGGCCGTCCGACTCAGCCGCGGAGGGTAGGGGGGACCGCGTCTTCCATGGAGCCATGACCCGCCAAGGACGGTCCCAATTGTGGATTTGTATATGAGAAATTATACTTTTGGCGAGGTCCCTCGATCGCAAGTGCTTTTTGGCCGTTGGCGAGGGCGCCCTCGCGGCCTGGAGGAGGAGGAACTATGAGCGAATCGTCCCATCTCGCGGTCCCGACATCAGGTCGTCCTGACATTCTCGCGAGCGACTTTGATCGGGCCCCCTTCCTCGTGATATGGGAGACGACCCAGGCCTGCGATCTGGCCTGTATCCACTGTCGAGCCGGGGCGCGTCCCTACCGGGACTGTGGGGAACTTTCGACTCTCGAGGCCATGAACATGATGAACCGGATCCGGAGGTTCGGACGGCCCCTCTTTGTCCTCACGGGAGGGGATCCCGCAAAGCGTCCGGATCTCGTCGATCTCGTGGCGCACGGAGCCCGGCTCGGCCTTCGGATGGGGCTCACCCCCTCGGGCACGCCACTGGTCACGGCCGAGTTGGTTCGCGAGTTGCGGGATGCCGGCCTCTCCCGGTTGGCGGTGAGTCTGGACGGCCCCACTCCGGAGAGTCATGACCGCTTCAGAGGCGTCGCGGGGTCTTACGATTGGACGATCGGGATGCTCGAGATGGCGCGGGATCTCGGGATCTCGACCCAGGTCAACTCGACCGTAAGTCGAGGTACGCTCTCCGACTTCGATGCGATGGGGGCCCTCGTGAGAAAGCTCGGGATCGCCCTCTGGTCCGTCTTCTTCCTGGTCCCGATCGGACGTGGTCGTTCCGGGGATCTCCCATCCCCCGATGAGCTCGAGCGGGTCTTTCATCGAATGTACGATCTCTCCCTCGATGCGCCCTTCGATGTGAAGAGTACGGCAGCTCCTCAGTACAGGCGCGTCGTGCTCGAACGGCAGGTGGCATCCCGCAGGCAAGGCGAGCGAAACCAACTTCCTTCTCCTTTGACCGGTGGCGTCGGGTTCAGCCTCGCGGACGGCGTAGGGCGGGCGCGCGGAGTGAACGACGGAAATGGATTCCTGTTCATAAGCCACCGCGGGGATCTGTTCCCTTCAGGCTTCCTGCCCGTCTCTGCCGGGAACATCCGGACGGACGACCCCGTCGCCGTCTATCGAGACCACGAGCTGTTCCGGGCCCTTCGTAATCCGGACCTCCTAAAGGGAAAATGCGGAATCTGCGAGTACCGATCGGTGTGTGGGGGAAGCCGGGCGCGCGCCTGGGCCCTCACCGGCGATGCACTCGAGGCCGATCCTTCCTGCGCTCACGTTCCGGCGCAGTATCTGCGCATGGTGGGGCGAGGAGAGGCCCAAGAGGTGGACGTCTACTTCAGGCAGCGGATCCCAGGATGGGGAGCGCGGCCGCGCGTCGGAGAACTCCCCACACCTGGTTCCGGGAATTCCCGACTGCCTACCCTATGCTCTCGTTGACACATTCCTGGGAGCGAGCTCCGGGACCCGGATGTCTTAGCCCCGATCCTTGCCCATGTGCCTGACCCGACACGGTTGGAGCTTTCTCATGTCGATGCGATCGCCGCCCGGAAGAAGGATCCGTCACCTGATCCTGTTGGCCGGTATCGGAGCCCTCCCGGCCGTATCTCTCGAAGCCCAGACGGCGGGAGAGGCACTTTTTCAATCCACCTGCACGGCCTGCCACTCAGTCGGGTCCGACCGCGTCGTCGGTCCGGGGCTCGCGGGGGTGCTCGATCGGCGGGAGACGAGCTGGCTGATTTCCAAGATCACGGGGCCGGACCGTCTATTGGCTTCCGGTGACACGATCAGCACACGGCTCGCTGCCGAGCACAGTATGGCGATGCCGAACATGGGCATCACCGAAGACCAGGCCGAATCCTTGCTCGCATACCTCTTTACGGCTGCACCCGTCGATGTGGCGGCCGCTCCCCCGGTATTCACTGCGCCGCCGCGCGAAGCTGATGTCTTACTGGGGCGCGCACTCTTCGAGGGGAGGACGCGGCTCGACGGCCGGGGACCGAGCTGCGCCTCGTGCCACGGCCTCACGGGAGCCGGCGTTTCGTGGGGCGGTAACCTCGCGGTGGATCTGACCGGGGCTTACGAGCGCCTCGGAGGCCCCGCAGTCCAAGCGATCCTCAGCAGTCCTCCATTTCCAGCGATGCGGGGCGCGTATGAAGGCCGGCCGCCCACACAACCTGAGGTCGCTGCGCTGACGGCTTTCATGATCGGAGCGGGCACCGATCAGGCGGCCGCCGCGTCTCCGCGCAACGTCGGATTTTGGTTCTTTGGGGCGGCGCTGCTCGGTACCGCACTCCTCATCGGCATCAGCTCCCTTGCCTGGCGTGGAAGACGGACGGGTCCGGTTTATCGAGAGATGTTCGAGCGGCAGATCAAGAGCCGGTGAGGCAGGCACGGGCGCGATAGCGAGTCGCTCCCGTCCGATCGAACCAGAACTCGCGGAAGACGGACGGAACGAATCCCTTCATTGGAGCGCCACGGTCATGGGCTGGATCAAGGACATCATCTCCCCGGAGACTCGGAAGTGGGAGGAATTCTACCGGAACCGCTTCCAGCACGACAAGGTCGTGCGGAGCACCCACGGGGTGAACTGCACGGGAGGCTGCTCCTGGCAGATCCACGTAAAAGACGGAATCGTCACCTGGGAGACCCAGCAGCTCGATTATCCCCTCCTCGAGGATTCCCTCCCACCGTACGAACCGCGTGGGTGTCAGCGAGGAATCTCATTCTCCTGGTATCTGTACAGCCCACTTCGCATCAAGTACCCGCTCATCCGTGGCGCGTTGCTTGACGCCTGGCGGGCCAAGAAGCGCGAGACGGGCGGCGACCCGATGGCGGCGTGGAGAGCGCTGCAGTCGGACGAGAGCGCACGCAAAGCGTACCAACAGGCCCGGGGAAAGGGCGGCTTCAGGAGGGCTACGTGGGACGAGGTCCTGGAGATCATGGCCGTTGCGAACATCAGCACGGCGGAGAAGTACGGTCCCGACCGGGTGGCAGGCTTCAGCCCGATTCCGGCCATGTCGATGCTCAGCTACGCGGCCGGCTCCCGCTTTCTCCAGCTCTTCGGCGGGTTCAATCTGAGTTTCTATGACTGGTACTGTGACCTCCCCACTGCCTTTCCCGAGATCTGGGGAGAGCAGACGGACGTTTGCGAGAGCGCGGATTGGTACAACGCGAAGATGATCGCGGATATGGGTGCGAATTTGAACATGACACGCACCCCCGACTGCCACTTCTTCGCGGAATCACGACACAATGGCACGAAGACAGTCGTGTTTAGTCCCGACTTCAGCCAACTCTGCAAGTATGCGGACCAGTGGGTTCCGCTCCATGCTGGAAGCGACGGCGCCTTTTGGATGGCCGTGACCCACGTGATCCTGAAAGAATTTCATTATGAGAGGAAGACGCCGTCCTTCATCGATTATGTGAAGCGATACAGCGACGGTCCTTTCCTAGTGAAGCTCGAGCAGGAGGGCGATGTTTATCGGCCGGGCCGACTGCTCCGCGCGAACGAGGTCGAGCCGTATCGGAGCATCGAGAAGGGCGACTGGAAGTTTCTAAACCTCGATGCAACGAGCGGGGACCTGGTCGTTCCCAAGGGGAGCGCGGGTGGTCGCTGGGACGGGAAGAAGGGAAACTGGAACCTGAAGTACGAGAGCGATGTGGACGATCGCCCCTACGACC
The DNA here is from genome assembly GCA_040882465.1 of Gemmatimonadota bacterium. Classification (NCBI taxonomy): domain Bacteria; kingdom Pseudomonadati; phylum Gemmatimonadota; species Gemmatimonadota bacterium. The sequence continues at coordinate 13,815 of JBBEBG010000003.1, read as the reverse complement.
CGGTCCTAACTCTTCTCGATCGCAGCGAGAAGGTCGCCCAGGTGGCCTTCACGGACTTCGGACTCGACAGCACCGTGACGCGGGGGGTCCCCGTGATCGAAGTCGAGACGACCGAGGGCCCGGTCCTCGTCACGACGGCGTACGACCTCATGATGGCTCAGTTCGGCGTAGGCCGCGGACTCGCCGGCGCTTATCCAACGAGTTACGACGACAAGGATTCCGCCTACACCCCGGGATGGCAGGAAATCTTCACCGGGATCTCGGGAGCTACGGTCCTCCAATTTGCCCGCGAGTGGTCCAACACCGCCGACGCCACGGGCGGAAAGTGCATGATCATCGTGGGGGCGGGGATCAACCACTGGTACCACTCCAATCTCATGTATCGCGCTGGCGCGATGGCTCTGATGCTCACGGGGTGCGTAGGGAAGAATGGCGGTGGACTCAACCACTACGTAGGACAGGAGAAGCTGGCCCCTGCAGACTCCTGGGGCGCGATCGCCTTCGCGAAGGACTGGTATCCCGCCGCCAGGCTCCAGCAGGCCCCGATCTGGCATTATCTGAATACCTGCCAGTACCGGTACGACGGTCAGTTCTCCGGCTACAACACGGTGCCGGACAACGATCTCACCCGCCAACACACGGCCGACCTGATCTTCAAGTCGGTGCGGATGGGATGGATGCCTTACTACCCGCAATACAACCGGAATCCGCTGGATCTATGTCGGGAAGCGGCGGCGAGCGGAGCGGCGGACGACGAGGCGATCAAGAAGTACGTCGTACAGAAGCTCAAAAATCGAGAGATCAGTTACTCGGTGAGCGATCCCGACGCCGAGGAGAACTTTCCTCGCGTGTGGTACATCTGGCGAGGGAACGCCATCATGGGGAGCATGAAGGGGCACGAGTACTGCCTCAGGCACTATCTCGGCACCCACGACAACGTCATTGCGGAGGACTCGCCAGAACGCCCCAAGGAAGTCGTGTGGCACGACGTGGCTCCAGTCGGGAAGATGGACCTCGTGGTGGACCTCAACTTCCGCATGGATTCCTCGGCGCTTTACTCCGATATCGTGCTCCCGGCCGCATCGTGGTATGAGAAGGCCGACTTGAACAGCACGGATCTCCACTCCTTCATCCATCCGCTCTCGGCTGCCATCCCACCGGTCTGGGAGTCGAAGACGGACTGGGCCATCTTCCGCGACCTCGCGAAGGCCACGAGTGCGGTGGCGAAGAAGTACTTCCCAGGCGCCAAGAAGGATGTGATCGCCACGGCCATCGCGCACGATTCCCCTGGGGAGGTATCCCAGCCCACCATGCGCGACTGGTATCTGGGGGAGTGCGCGCCCGTCCCGGGGAGCACGACCCAGGGGCTCTCCGTGGTGGAGCGCGATTACGCGCAGATCTACGAGAAATTCATTTCCCTCGGTGACCGCGTGCGAACTGCTGGCCTGGGAGCGCACGGAAATTCATACCAGTGTGCCGACGTCTACGACGAGATGGTCGGGTCCCGGCACTTCCCCGCGGAACGGCGGAACGGGAGCACCTACCCGTCGCTCAAGGAGGACGTGTCCGCGGCTAACGCGGTCCTGAAGCTCTCCACGATGACGAATGGGAAGCTCAACCGTCGCGCTTACGAGGGGGCCGAGGAGCGGGCTGGCGTGCCACTCACCGACCTCGCGACTAACACGGACAGCGTCGAGCTCACCTACGCCGACCTCCAGGCCCAGCCTCGTCGCTACAACACGTCGCCCCTCTGGTCGGGTGACATGAACGGTGGCAGGGCCTACGCCGCCTATACCGTAAACATCGAGAGGCTGCTCCCGTGGCGGACGCTCACGGGCCGGCAGCACTTCTATCTCGATCACGAGATGTACCTGGCTTTCGGGGAGAACCTTCCGACGTATAAGCCCTCTCCCAAACCGGAAGCCTACGGCGACCTGCGGGAAACCCTAAAACGGGGAGAGGCGCGCGTTCTCAACTGCCTCACACCCCACGGGAAGTGGCATATCCACTCCACTTACGGCGACAACCACCGCATGCTGACGCTCAGTCGAGGGTGCGAGCCCGTGTGGATGAGTGAGCCGGACGCCGCCGAGATGGACATTCGCGACAACGACTGGGTCGAGGTCCACAACGACCACGGTGTCTACTCCGCACGCTGCACGGTCAGCGCACGGATCCCGAAGGGCGTCTGCATCGTTTACCACGTCCCCGAGCGCACCATCGGTATTCCGAAGTCGCAGGTGAGAAACGGCAAGCGAGCGGGTGGGCACAACAGCCTCACGCGCATCCACCTCAAGCCGAACTTCCTGGCGGGCGGATACGGCCAGTTCAGCTACGGGTTCAACTATTGGGGGCCCATCGCTCCGAATCGGGACACGCACGTCGTGATCAAGAAGATGGACAGGGTGGAATTCTGAGGCCGCCCCCACGCTAAGGGAGAATGAAGATGGATGTGCGCTCACAGATTTCGATGGTGTTTCACCTGGACAAGTGCATCGGGTGCCACACCTGCTCGATCGCCTGCAAGAACCTCTGGACGGATCGAAAGGGCGCCGAATACATGTGGTGGAACAACGTCGAGACGAAGCCCGGCACCGGCTATCCCTCGAACTGGGAGGATCAGGACACTTACAAGGGCGGGTGGGAGAAAGATGGAGCCGGGATTCGGCTGAAGGGAGCAGGGAAACCGAAGAGTCTCACGAACATCTTCCACAACCCCCATCTCCCGATGATCGATGACTACTATGAGCCCTTCACCTTCAAGTACAGCGATCTGATCGAGTCCCCGGCCGGGGACGTCCAGCCGACAGCGCGGCCCATCTCGATGATCACCGGCGAGCCGATGGACATCCGGATGGGTCCCAACTGGGACGACGATCTAAGCGGCTCGCCCGACCATGCCCGCAAGGATCCCAATTTCCAGAACCTCTCCCAGGAAGAGCAGGAGGCCATGTTCGAGTTGGAGCGACTCGCCTTCTTCTATCTCCCGCGGATCTGCAATCATTGCCTGAACGCATCCTGTGTGGCGGCCTGTCCCTCCGGAGCGATCTACAAACGGGGGGAAGACGGTGTGGTCTTGATCAATCAGGACGTTTGCAGGGGATGGCGGATGTGCGTGACCGCCTGTCCTTACAAGAAGGCGTACTTCAACTGGAGCACAGGAAAATCAGAGAAGTGCATCCTGTGCTACCCCCGTATCGAATCCGGCCTCGCGCCCGCCTGCATGCACTCGTGCGTGGGCCGGATTCGATACCTGGGCGTCATGCTCTACGATGCGGACCGGATCGAGGCCGTCGCATCGGCGCCCGAGTTCGAGTTGGTCGACCGACAGTTGGACATGATCCTGGATCCCTTCGACCCAGAGGTCATCGCGGCGGCGAAAGCCAATGGAGTGGCCGATTCCACGATCGAATCCGCCCAGAAGTCCCCCACCTACAAGTTCGTGAAGGTGTGGAATTTGGCGCTCCCGCTCCATCCGGAATTTCGCACGCTCCCGATGCTCTTCTACGTGCCCCCCCTCCTCCCGGTGATGGCTGCAGTTACCAAGACCGCGGACTCCGAACAGGCGGGGAAGATCAATCCGATCGCGAAGGACTGGTCCGACGGTTGGCTCTACAACACGACAACGCGGGAGCTGTTCGGAACGATCGATGACGCGCGATTCCCGCTCAAGTACATGGCCAACCTCTTCAGCGCGGGGGATACGGCGGCGGTGGCCGATCGTCTGAAGAAACTCATGGCCGTGCGGTTGCATCGTAGGCTGGCGACCGTGGGAGACGTCGACGAAGCAACGGTCAGCTCTGCCCTGGCGGACACACGACTGACCCCAGAGCTCGCCGAGGCGATCTACTATCTGACTTCACTGGCCAAGTTCGACGATCGCTTCGTGATTCCCGCAGCGCACCGGGAGCAAGCCATCGAGCTGATGGACGACACGGGGGACGTCAACAGTGTCAAAGGCGAAACCGGCTTCGGATTCAAGGTCGGCTCCGCCTCGAGGGGGCTCTGATCATGCACCCATTTACGCACTACGAGCATCTGGCGACCCTCTTCGACTATCCTCGCCGCGACTATCCCTCCTGGGTCCAGGCGACCTACGACCTGCTGGCCGGGCGGTACGTCGTGGGGGCCGCCCATCTCGATGCCTTCGCCAAGCTCCTTCCGACGGAAGGGGGTCCCTTCACGCCGGAGGCCCTCGACGAGGTCCAGGAGATCTTCACAAGGTCCTTCGATGTTCAGCCGATCACGACGCTCAGCGTCGGCTATCTCGTATTCGGAGATGATTACAAGCGGGGAGAGCTCCTCGCGAATCTGAACCGAGAGGGGCGAGCCCTGGGGATCGACTTCGGGAGCGAACTCCCGGATCATCTCCCGAACGTCCTGCGGCTCCTGGCCCGGTGGGAGGACCGTGACCTGGCGGGGGAATTGGTCACGGAAGTTTTCCATCCGGCGCTAAGGCAGATGATCGAGGAGTTCGATCAACGACGCATCTCCGGGCGGGACGAGCTGTACCGCAAGCACTTCGGCACGCTGATCGTCACTTCGACGGAGCGGGGCACCATGTTCCGCCACCCGCTCGAATCGGTTCTGGCGGTGCTGGAAACGGACTTCAAGGTTTCCTCGGATGCGTCGTCTCCCGCCCCTTCGCACGACTTCCTGAATGGAATCGCCCGGGAGTTGGAGATCGAGCCCTCCGACCAACCAAGCTACGCATTGGGAGAGGCGCCATGAGCCTACTCGACACCTTCACGCTGGTCGCCTTTCCGTATGTGGCGGTATTCGTGTTCGCGATCGGAACTTTCCAGCGATATCGCAAGAAGGGTTTCACCGTTTCTTCGCTCTCTTCGCAATTCCTCGAAGGACGGACCCTCTTCTGGGGTTCGATTCCGTTTCACTTCGGAATCTTGGCTCTCTTCTTCGGGCATCTCATCGCGCTCCTCATCCCGCGCGCCGTCCTCGCGTGGAATGGTCAGCCTCTGCGAATGTTGATTCTCGAAGTGTCGGGCCTCGGGTTCGGCCTTGCGACGCTCATCGGGCTGTCCGCACTCGTCGTTCGCAGGCTCACCAACCCCAGGATCCGGGCCGTCACGACGAAGATGGACGTGGCGATCGAGCTTCTCCTTCTCGGCCAGGTGATCCTGGGCGTATGGATCGCGGTCGGCTTCCGATGGGGCTCCTCATGGTTCGCGGCCACGCTCACGCCCTACCTCTGGTCGCTTGCCGCCTTTTCGCCGGACATCAGTGATCTCACGGGGATGTCATGGGTGATCAAGCTCCACGTGATCGGAGCCTTCGCCATCCTCTTCATGATCCCCTTCACCCGCCTGGTTCACATGATCGTGGCGCCACTCAACTACCTCGTGCGGCCGTACCAGCAGGTGATCTGGAACTGGAATCGACGGAAGGTGCGGGCCGTGGAAGGCGGGTGGGCTCAGGCCGCGGGACAGTCCGGAACACATGGTCAGTCTTGAGCGGTTCGGGATGACAGCGAGATGAGGCACTCATGAAACATCGAAGCCGTTCTCTGATCGTTCTCGCCGCGAACACATTCGCGTTTGCGGTGTGCTTCGCCGTCTGGATGATGAACGGCGTACTGGCGACCTTTCTCGACCGGAACGGAGTCGTTCCTCTGACGAGCGCTCAGATCGGGTGGTTGTTGGGCGCACCCGTCCTGACCGGCGCCATTCTTCGCCTTCCGGTGGGGTTGCTCACCGACCGTTACGGAGGACGGCCGGTGTTCACGGCGGTGCTGCTGCTATCGGCAGCGGCAACCTTCCTGATCAGCTTCGCGAACGATTTTACCGGTCTCCTTCTCGGCAGCTTTGGCTTCGGCATCGCCGGAAGCAGCTTCGCTGTCGGCGTGGCTTACTCCTCGGTCTGGTTTGAGCGAAAGCGACAAGGCACTGTGCTCGGCGTCTTCGGCGCTGGGAATGCCGGAGCCGCGTTTACGGCGATGGTGGGTCCGACCCTCCTGGGCCAGCTGACCGCGGGGGGCACAGTTCTCGAGGCCTGGCGTGGATTCCCGCGCATCTACGCCGCCGCGCTCGCGGGCACGGCGATCATCTTCTGGCTGGTCACCGAGAACCGTCGACCGGATGAGCCGGTGGTGCGCACCCTGGGCCAGCGTCTCGAACCCCTGAAACAGGTTCGAGTGTGGCGGTTTGGGCTCTACTATGCCCTCGTCTTCGGGGGGTACGTCGCACTCTCCCAATGGCTCATTCCTTATTACGTCGGCGTCTACGCCATGAGCCTGGTCACGGCGGGTCTCATCTCCTCCATTTTTTCCCTTCCTGGAGGGGTAATTCGCGCGCTCGGGGGCTTTTTGTCGGATCGTTTCGGGGCGCGAAACGTGACGTACTGGGTCATGGGTGGATGCACGATTTGTTTCCTCCTTTTGATCGTGCCTCGCATGGAGATCAGCATGCCCGGAAGGAGCGTGCTGGCCAATGAGCCGGGAGTGGTGGCGTCGGTCAGCGCTGAAGCAGTGGTGGTCGGCAGTCAGACGTACTCACTGCGAATGGGCCCTACCGGCGGGGCGGAGCTGCCTCGCGGACGCATTGGCCCCGTATGGCGGACCTGGCACGATCCGGCGGTCTCCGTTGGAGATCAGGTAGGGCCGAATACCGTGCTCGCCCGCGGAACGACCCATTACTACTTCGAAGCGCATGTGGCGGTGTTTACGGCGCTTGTCCTTCTCGTTGGTGTGCTCACCGGAATCGGGAAGGCGTCGGTTTACAAGTATATCCCCGACTATTTCCCCAAAGATGTGGGCACCGTCGGAGGGATGGTGGGGGTGGTGGGCGGTCTCGGGGGATTCTTCTTGCCCGTCGCCTTCGGATATGCGCTGGATTGGACCGGTGTGTGGACCAGCGCATGGGCCATCCTGTTCGCCCTCTCGGCCGCATGCCTGTTGTGGTTGCATCTCACCGTGCGGGCTCTGACCAAGGCCAGCGCCCCCGCGGTCTTCGAGGACATCGAGCACCGCCCTTCGCGCGCACGGCACGGCACCACCGAGTCTCAACACCTCGCTCCGTCGTCCCGGGGCGCAAGCGGTTCCTGGTCCCCCGACCCTGTTGGCGATCGGTGATGGCGACCTGGGGATTCCTCTGCGGGAGGCAGTGAACGTGACCCAAGTTACGGAGGTCATTCCAGAAGCTGCTCCGGATTCAGGGACCTGGCTAAGCCACTGGGAACCGGAGGATCCAAAGTTCTGGGCCTCCGTGGGCCGGCGGATCGCCTGGCGCACGCTGACGCTCACGACCATCAGCCTCGTGCTCTCCTTCGCGACCTGGTTCGCGATGAGCGCCATCGTGGTGCGCCTCCCAGAAATCGGCTTCACCTACACGGATATGCAGCTCTTCTGGCTCGCGGCCCTACCGGGGCTGGCCGGCGGGACGCTTCGCATCGTGCACACCTTTCTGGTACCTATGTTCGGCAGTCGGCACGTCATTACGGTGGCAACCTTCTTGAAGCTGCTTCCCTGCATCGGGATCGGGCTGGCCGTGATGAATCCGGACACTCCGTTCTGGCTCTTCGCCGTCCTCGCTCTATCCGCGGGCTTCGGAGGAGGGGACTTTTCATCGTACATGCCGAGCACGAGCCTCTTCTTTCCAAAGCGTCTCCAGGGCACAGCGCTCGCGATCCAGGCCGGTGTTGGGAACTTCGGCGTGAGCGTTGTTCAGTTCCTCACCCCTTTGATCATCGGGGTTGCTTCGATTGGAGGCCTGGTCGGAGCATCACAGGTGTTGGACCGGGGGGGGCAAATCGAGGAGGTCTGGCTCCAGAACGCCGTCTTCATCTACGTGCCCTTTCTGGTCGCCATCGGTGTGCTCTGTTGGATCTTTCTGCGAAGCGTCCCGGTCCGGGCATCATTTCGAGAGCAGTTCGACATCTTTCGAATCAAGCACACCTGGATCATGACCTCTCTCTATGTCATGACCTTCGGCTCGTTCGCAGGATTCGCCGCGGCCTTTCCGCTTCTCATTCGGACCAGCTACGGAGGCTTCCCTGACGCTCCGGATCCTCTGCATTTCGCCTATCTCGGGCCACTCGTGGGCTCCCTTATGCGCATCGTCGCGGGCCCTCCCAGCGATCGCTGGGGAGGCGCGATCCTCACGACCGTTTCCGGCGTCGGACTCGTTATCTGTGCCCTCGGGGTGATTCCATTTCTCGACCCCACATCGGTGGACCAGTTCGGGTGGTTCGTGGCCCTGATGCTCGGGATCTTCTTCTTCTCCGGGGTCGGAAATGCGTCAACGTTTCGGCAGATACCCGTCATCTTCTGCGAAAACCCTCGGCAGGGTGCATCGGTGATCGGATGGACTGCCGCTGTGGCGGCCTATGGACCGTTTGTCTTCGCCTCGCTGATCGGTTGGGTGATCAGCGCCACGGGCTCCCCCGCACCTTTCTTCTACGGCGCCGCTGTCTTTTACCTCATGAATATCGGGCTCAATTGGTGGTTCTATAATCGGAGGAGGGCCGACTGCCCCTGCTGAGGAATGAGATTGCCACGAGCTGTGGCTCCCCGCAGCCCAATCCCTGGCGCTGCGACTGACCCCCGATGGAAGGACCCCCTGATGAGCTCAATACCAGAGCCGCCGCAGACGTTCAAGGAGTTCGCCGCGCAATATCCCAAGCTGGCGGAGGCGTGGGAGAAGATAGCCCAGGCGGGCGGCGATGGCCCGCTGGACAAGAAGACCGCTCGCCTGGTGAAGCTGGGGGTCGCCATGGGTGCGATGCGGGAGGGTGCCGTGCACTCGAGCGCCCGGAAGGCGCGGGCGATCGGAATTACCCAGGAGGAAATCGATCAGGTGGTCGCCCTCGCTGCCGGCACATTGGGACTGCCGTCGACCGTGGCGGTGTGGAGTTGGGTCAATGAGCGCGACCGCCGGTAGGGAGGGACTTTCGGCGGCGGTCGGCGGTCCGGTCCGGCGACTGGTGCGAGCCGGATTGCGGATCCCTCTGTTCTACAAGCTTCTCGTAGCGAACGTCGGAATCGTCGGGAGCGCGGTGATTGGCACGGCCAGGCTGGTCGCGGTCGGCGGTCGTGTCCAGGCTCAGGGGCCCTCGACGATGGAGTGGACGACCCTTGTGGTCGCGGTCGGTATCGCTTCGATCGTCGCGAACGCCGTCTTGTTGCGCCTCGCGCTCTCACCATTGAGGGGAATCGAGCAGGCGGCTCGAAGGGTTTCCGAAGGGAAACCTGTTGGGGGAGCACCGCTTTCGATATTCGCCGACCGTGATGCGGAGCGCGTGATCCGGGGCTTCAACGCCATGCTGGAGAGCCTGACCCAATACCGCGAGCGATTGAGGGAACTGGCCGCCCGGGCGTTGCATGCGCAGGAAGCAGAGCGCGAGCGCGTCGCGGGTGAGCTACACGACGACACGGCCCAGCGGATCACAGCCGTCGGCTTTCGCTTGTCGGCCATTCAGAAACGGCTCGGCTCGGGCCCGCTCGCGGATGAGTTGACTGGAATCCGAGCGGAGCTACTGGACGCGGCGGAGGGTGTGCAGAGAACGGCACGTGGACTCCGGCCTCCTGCCCTCGACGATCTCGGGCTCGCGGCCGCGATCGAGGGCTATGCGCGGGAGATGCGAGAGGAGTGCGGCTTTCGGGTGGAGGTAACCAGGCGTGGTCTGGAAATGGCGCTGTCTCCGGAGGCTGAGCTTGCCGCCTACCGCATCGTGCAGGAGGCGATCACGAATGCTCGGCGGCATGCCGATGCAACCGGGGTGCGGGTCGTAATGCGGGGCGCGGCCGACTTCGTTCTCATCACCGTAGAGGACGACGGATGTGGCTTCGACGTGACGGCTACGGGGGGGCCCGGCGCCAAAGGGGAGAGGCTCGGACTCCTCGGGATGCAGGAGCGGGCGAGTTATGTCGGTGCGCAGGTGGAAATCGACAGTCGGGTGAGCCGAGGTACGCGCGTCGAGATTCTCCTCCCCACCGAGAGCAAGGTCCTGGCAGGGCCCGTTTTGGTTTCGAGCCGGCCATGAGCACCGCGAACCCGATCGGCCCGAAACAGATGCTCGGAGCCGTTTTGGGGGGAGGCCAGAGCTCCCGGTTCGGGACTCCCAAGGCGCTGTTCCCCTTCATGGGTGAGCCCCTGGCGCGCCGAGCCGCGCAGACCCTGGGTTCAGTGTGCGGAGAGGTCGTTCTCGTGACGAACCTCGCCGGAGCTGGAGAGGCCCTTGGGTTGCGGGCTGTCGGCGACACGATCCCGGGCTCCGGTCCTCTCGGAGGACTCCATGCCGGGCTGCTCCTGGCGGATCGCACTGGAAGTGACGGCGTATTCGTGCTCGCGTGTGACATGCCCCTGGTCGGCCCCGAGCTGATTTCGCTTATCGCTGAAGCGGGTCGCGCTTCAGGGGCTCGAGCCGCAGTCGCGGTGACGGGTCCTCGCGGCATTGAGCCCCTGTGTGCCTGGTACGCGATCGAGTGCCTTGACCCTGTCGAGAAAAGGATCGCTCGGGGGGAGCTTTCCGTCATCGCACTCGCCGAGGCCGTGAATGCACATCGCGTGCCCGCGCGCCAGCTGAATTCGGTCTGTGATCCGACCCGGGTCTTCCGAAGCGCGAACACCCGTTCCGAGCTTGCCGACCTCGAGCGGATCGCTGGCTCGAACCCAGAGGTCGGGGTCAGGACTCCAAGCGCGCGCAGGGGAGATCTAGAAGGGAGTCCCCATGCTTGATTCCGTGGGGGCCCCGATGATGTCCTACCGCCAGGCAAGTCGTCGGATTCTTCGGCATGCGCAGTCGCTGGACGTTGAATGGGTGGCTCCGGCGGCCTCTCTCGGTCGCACGGTGGCGGCACCCCTTCCGAGTCCGACTTGCCACCCCCGGTTCGCCAGCTCCGCAATGGACGGCTTCGCCCTGGCCACGCACGGAAAAGAGATTCCTCCGGGAACTTTGCTGCGCGTCGTGGGCCGGGCACGGTGCGGGGACGAGCCCTCTGTCGCCGGGGAGGAGGGGACGTGGGAAATCAACACGGGCGCGCCCCTGCCCCGGGGCCTCGATGCGGTTGTACCATGGGAGGAGGTCGAAATCGTGGAGGGCGGAGGCGGCCTTGCCACAAGGATCCGCCTGACGGTATCCGCTCGGCCTGAGAGGCATGTCCGCCGTGAGGGGGACGACTTCCGAGCCGGCGCACCGATCCTGGCCGCAGGGGATCGAGTTGGGCCCGCGCAGTTGATGGCGATCACGGCCTTGGGGGTCGAGAGAGTTGCAGTCGTGAGGGTCCCCAGGGCGAGCGTGATCTGTACGGGCTCGGAGCTCGCCCGGAGCTCGGCGGAAGCTGCGCTTCCGGGGCGCATTCGAAACTCGAGCTTGCCCTATTTGGAGGGCGCGCTCGCATCTCTCGGCGTAGAAATCGTATCCTCTGGGACCGTGGCAGACGATCCTCGGTGCTTCACCGAGTTGTTGAAGCACGCGATCGATGAACAGGCAGACTTCGTCGTGTCCACGGGAGCGGTCTCCAAGGGAAGCACCGACTTCGTTCCCGAGGCGCTCCACTCATTCGGGGCACGCACTCTTCTCCACGGGGTCTCCGTGCGACCGGGGAAGCCCCTCTTCGTCGCCCAGCTTCCCGGTGGAGGAATCTTCTTCGGGCTCCCTGGCAACCCCGCCGCCACGGCGGTGGCGTTCCGATTCTTCGTCCACCCGTACATCCGCGCAGTCTTGGGGCGGCGGGCTGAGACCCCGATGTGGTTGCCCTTGGTGGGAGAAGAACGGAAACGTGCGGGACTCAGGTACATCCAGAGAGCTCGTGTCGAGAGCGATTCCGGCTTGGGCGTCCACGTCCGAGTGCTGCCGGGGCAGGAGGCTTTTCGGATCAGTTCGCTTCTGAAAGCGAATGCATGGGCCGCACTCCCGGAGGAAGCCGAGCACATTTCCTCGGGCACGCGCGTCGAAGTCTACGGACTGCAGGAGTGTGACTTATGATGGGATTCCCGGCACTTCGTTGCCCTCCCGGAGGGGGCGACTCATGAGCGTCCCAATATTTGAACCTTCCAACACGACTGCGGCCTGTCGACCTTCGCTCGCCCGGCGTGTGAAGGGTCGCCATTCCCTGGGCGCAGTCTCGGCGTTATGCCTGGGCGCCGGCCTCGCGTTCTTCCCCTTCACGGCCACCAGCCAGGAGGGCATCTCCCTCGGCGGGCAACTCCGGACCCGGTACGAAAGTCTCGAACCGGGGAGCGGTGCATCCCGCGCGGCGTTCGTTTCCATGCGCACGCGCGTCCATATGGCGGTCGCCCGCGAGGAAGGGCTCAGTGCGTTTGTGCAGTTCCAGGATGTGCGACGCTGGGGAGAGGAACTCAGCCCGCTCAGCGACTTCGATGCGGACCACCTCGATCTCCATCAGGCTTACGCGGAGTTGAGGTTGGGGACGCAAGAGGAGGCAGTCGCGAGAGTGGGCCGTCAGGAGATTGTCCTGGGTGAGGAGCGGCTCCTCGGCTCCGTCGATTGGACGCAGCAGGGGCAGAGCCTCGATGGGATACGCGCCTGGCTGGAACAGAGCTGGGGACGCGTCGAGCTCTTCGCACTATTGACTCGAGAGAAGGATGTCGCGGAGAGTGACGGGGATGCCCACTTCCTGGGAGCTCAACTTGATTTGGGTCCGCCCGACGGCGACATGCTTGAGACCTACGTTCTTCACGACCGCGACGCGCGGGACGGTGGCACTCGACAGACTACGTTGGGCGCCCGTTGGGTCGGTTCCGTCGCCGGGTGGCGTCTTCGGGGCGAGGGTGCCTTCCAAACGGGTACGAGGGACGGGGAAGAAGTTTCCGCCTACCTTGCCGCCCTTCGCCTGAGCCTCCCGATCAGCGGGAATCGGATCCTCGCCGAGCTCGGATACGACCACCTTTCTGGAGACGCCACGCCGAGCGAGGGCCGGCTCAGGGTGTTCGACACGCTCTATGCTACGAACCACAAGTTTTACGGGGCGGCGGACCTGTTCCTCAATATCCCGAGAGATACCGGGGCCGGCGGTTTGCAGGACCTCATGGCACGGGTGACCCTGTCCGCGGGCCCCCGTCTTTCCCTCACCACGGACTTGCACACCTTCCACCTTTCAGGGAAGGCTGCAGGCGCTCCCGGACATCTCGGTGACGAACTAGACCTGACCGCACGCGCCGTCGGCCCAGCTGGGGTTGTGTTCACCGGCGGCATGTCCATCGTGCGCGGTGGAACTGCGTTAGAAGACCTCGGACGCCTGGAGGGCAACCTAGTCTTCGGATACGTCATGATGGATGTGAGGTTCTAGGGCGCGGCACCGCCGGGAGCTCGCGGAAGGCAAAGGCGAGGACCGTCATCTCCCCTTCACTCCCCTGGCGGGGGATCGGGGAGCCCGGGCGGACCCGGAGGATCGGGCGGCTGAAGGAGCGGAAGCCCCCACCCTCACCGGTGGGGTTCTTTTTTCACCCGCGTCGCCTTCTCCTTGCCCGCTGTATCTCCTTGGGTATATATATTGTTTCATATCTAGCCTGACCCGACCAGCAGAGGAGCCGACCCGATGGACCCCAAGGCGTTCCAGATCCTCGTTTCTCTGGCGGCCGCGCCAATGCATGGATATGCGATCCGGCAGGAGGTGGAGGCGCGGACGGAGGGGGAGGTGCGGCTGTGGCCGGCAACGCTGTACGGCACGCTGTCGGAGTTGACGTCGACGGGGCTGATCGAAGAGACGGCGAGTCCCGGAGGCGTCGGCGATGATCCCCGGCGGAAGTACTACGCGTTGACGGGGGAGGGCAGGCGAGCGCTGGGGGCGGAAGCGGCGCGGCTGGAGCGGCTGGCGCGCCTTGCGCGGACCCACCTGTC
>JBBEBG010000002.1 GCA_040882465.1 Gemmatimonadota bacterium | reverse complement strand
TGTGGAAAACTTTAGAGACACGCTGCTCAAAAATCTGAGGGTGTTCCGGTGAATCCGCTGAAGACGGGCGGGTTCCGGTGCCCGGAGCCGCCTCGAATTTCCTTGTACGACAAGGGATTGCGTAGGGGGGCTCCGATTGGCACCGGACTTGCAAGTCATCGGCTCGGACTATCTCAACGCGTCGGCCGCGAAATGCCGGGAAAAAGAAGTCGGTAGCACAATCCACCGGGCATCACGAACGATGCCCATTCACACTCAGGGGGAGTGAATGATGAAGCTGCATCGTTCTACACTATTCGCCGGGCTGATGGCCTTCGGGCTGGTTGCCTGCGGAGACGACGTACAAGTCGTAGATCCGCCGCCGCTGCCGCCGCCGCCGCTCGTCGTGTCCATGTCGCCACAGAATCAGCAGATTCTGGTCGACGAGACCGCGGACTTCGCAATCAACATCTCCGGTGGCGCCGAGGGCGCCGACATCACCTGGACATGCACCTCGCAGAACATCAACGTGGCGAGCGACGCCACCGAGATCGGTGACGACTCCAACCCCGGGTGCCGCGTGACGGGCGAGGGGGTCGGAAGCACCGTGGTGACAGCGTCCGTCACGAAGGGCACGCAGAGTGCCAGCGTGGGCGGACAGATTACGGTGAGCCAGATCCCGGTCGAGCCCGCGACGATTTCGATCCAGCAGCTGACCCAGAACAGCGCGGGTGGTGGGATTGTAAGCGCGCCTATCGGCGCCATCCGCGGTCAGCTAAATGTCATCATGAATGTGGCTGGGAACGACGAGACGCCGACGGAGGTGTCGGTCTATCTCGGCGGCACGAAAGTGGCCTCTCAGACACTCTCCGCCGGTGCTTTCGCGGAGGCCGGGGTCGGGCCAGACGGCGTTCTGCTTCCGGTGACGATCGAGCTTTCCTTCCAGACCGATCGGTACGACGGGATGATCATCGGCGAGATCCCCACGGGCGACGCTTGGCACCTCAATGGTCTCCAGAACATTCAGGCCTTCCTCGAAGTGTCGGAGCGGCCGGATGAACCGAGCGCATCGAATATCATTGAATTGACGCTTGCCAACTTCAATCGGATTCACATCTCCGAGGTCGGCCTGGCTGCTTACCAGACCAAGCTCCCGACCGCGAAGGCCATCGGCACGACTTCCGGCGCACTGCCGGGTCAGCTTTGGTATGGTGGTAGCTCGGGCTCGGTCTTCTTCCAGGCGGCTCCCGTCATCTATCAGCCGGAAGTCCCGGGCGGGTTGACGGCGCGGAGCATCGCGGCTCCGAATGGGTCGCTCAACGTTGGCCTCCCGGGGTGCGCCGCGGATGTCGCGGCGCCTTATGGGGTCGCTCCGTTCAACTTCACCTTCCCTTGCGCTGGCTTCGAGTCGGGGGTGGCGGGCGTTGCCCCGGCCATTCTCGGCGTGCCGATCGACAAGGAAGGGAATCCCCTCGTGTTCGGAGGCGCCGTCATCTTCCCGGTGCCCAACATCGTTCCGGCGATCGTGGGACCGCATCCGTTCCCGATCAACATTGATAACAAGGCCCCGACGGGCCAAGCGATCGACTTCCGCAGGCAGGCTTCCATCGAGAACCGCGAGAACTGGGGCAACGAGACCTATGGGCTCGCGACGGGATATACGGCCCCGGTCGACGGTGGAGTCGGGCTGAACACGACGAGCGCCAGCCAGGTGCGACGCTTCCGTGTCCGCACGGGCGCGATTGTAGTGTACACTGGCAGCTATGGTGAGTCGCCGTGCCTAGGACTTACCACAGGTCCTCCGGCTGAGGGTTGTACTCCGAATACCGGGATCGCCAAGTCGGCCAACAATACGACCTACAACGCTCAGGTCGAGGTGCATGACTTCGGACTCGAGAACACGAGCAGCTGGACGAGCCAGAGCCTACCCACCGGGGCCAACGCACCTTGCGCTGTCGAGCCCACAGTTTGCGAGTTGACGGCGAGCAACGCCGCATCTCACACGCTGACGACGTTCGGCTACGATCCCGATGATCCGTCGGCGCTGTATACGACTGTCGGGGGCGCTACCGCACTCGGTCCCCTTTTCTCGACTGTTCCCTTCCCTCCGAGCATTCCCGCGATGGCGGTGGATGGCCAGGCGCGCCAGTACGTCTTTGAGACGGTACCGGCCGGTGCGAACTTCGAGTTCTCGGCGACCGACATGATTTCCGGCTTCGCCGCACCGGGCGCACCCGGAGGCTCGCGCGCGCTGCTTCACTCGCACGTGACGGCGACGGCGACCGTGAACTCGCCCCTAGGCGTGTTCACAGGAGCAGGCATCGGCCACCTGTTGGGCACGGCTCTGGTGCCGGCGAACGTGACCCCCTTCGGCACCTCGAAGGCAGGTACGGGCTTCGTGAACAGCCCGCTCAACACGGGCGCGTACGTCCAGACGCCGACGTCCATCACGACGGCGGCAGCCCCTGCGGTTCTGGTCAATGGTGGAGTCGTCGCCACGCCGACCCAGGAGGTCTACCAGGCGCGTGCGCGTGACCGCGCGGGCAACCTGACGCTGATCATCGCGTGGCACGTTTACACGAACAACACGGTGCGGCCCATCTTCACGGGGCTGATCGCACAGGGGCTCTTCTTCGGAGGCACCCTGGCGACCTTCCCGGGCACTTCGCAGGACGGGGATCCGGGGGCGACCTTCGGAAACGAGGTCTATGAGGCTTCGTTCGACCTATCCTATCTCGGTATGGCAAACCTGGTGTATGAGCGGGCCGTCAATTCGGCCCTGAAGTTCTCCACGTTGTTCGACGACTTCATCCTCATGCCGCAGCCGATCAACTTCACGACCGGCGCGGCTGGGGCAACGGCCACGTCGCCGGCCTTTATCCGGGCTCTCCAGCCGGTGACCGGTGTTGTGGCCGCGGTCTCGCCTGACGGTGAGCCGGTCGCGGGCGGTACGCCTGCCGGCGTGCAGGTCAAACCATCCATCATGACGGGACGCGCCTACAACGGGACGCTCGAAGGGCTGGCGCTGTCCCCGCTCCCGGTGCCCATTTACCCCTGTCACGCTTGGGCCGGTGCCGTGCTTGCAGCCTCGTTCAGGCCGTGCCATATCACCGATGGCGCGCCGATGGCTGCGAGTGCCACCGGAACATCCGCGCATGCGGGTGCGACGATCCTCTCGACACAAGTCGAGACGGGGACGGCATTCAGCGGCGCCGTCGGACCGCTGAACATCGCGAACTTCTACATCGCGGAGATGACGGTGTCGGCCCCGTCGGGCTCTGCTCCGAACGTAGTGCGCACCGCGACGATCAAAATTCGGGCGCGGGGTCCGACGATCACGTTCGCTAACCCGTTCCCGGGTGGGCTCGTGGTGGTCGAAAACCTTGGAACGCTTCTTCCAGGTCCGGTCGGGCCGTATTACAGACCGATCGCGGGTGCGACGGCGTCGCCCACACCCCTCTTCGCGGCGGGCTTCCCCACGCTCGACAACGGGTCGATTCGTGACTTCGACTGGACGTTCTCCTTCACCCTCCCGGTTACGACCGTGGCGGATGGTCTCGCGACCAATGGTTCGCGCGAGATCCGGGTTATCGGGCTGAGCGGCGGATTCGACGGGCTCGTTTCGAGCGGCGCCCAGGTGCCGTTTCACGCGACCACGGCGCTCACCACGGCAGTGGGTATCATGTACGTACCGTAAGCAGTCTCACTCCTCGCGAGGGGCCGGCGGCGTACCAGCCGCCGGCCCCCCTCGGGGGGGACCACCGATGGGTTGAACGCCTCGCCCCCCAGGGTGGGGCGTTCGCTTTTCTAATCGAGAGAAACGACGATGCGCGAAGGGATGAGGCCCTCGACGTTCGCTTGGACGCTAGCCATTCTTCTGCTCGCGGGATGTGAACAGCCGCCCGGGGCGGAGATTCTGGAGACCTTCGAGCCGGGTGCGCCGAAGGCGGAAGTTCTCGCTCGGATCCCTCACGGCGGAGTCGTCGCGTCCGATCCGATGGAGGCGCCCCTGATACTGCAGGGATACTGGTTCGAGCAGTACTTCGTGGACGGGGGAATCGTCGAGGTCATGTGGCTCCACGACGTGGAGCGGGGTTATCCGGAGGAAGAGTTTCGGCGCAATCTTAACCCCGTGATCTTCCGCGACGAGGTGCTGGACGGGTGGGGGTGGAGCCACTTCGACCGGCGGCAGGCCGACTGGCGCATCATCGAGCGGCAGCCGGGAATGGTGGGGAGGTATCCCGAACCGGGGGAGGACTTCATCCGCGAGCGGGCCCCGGACCGCCCAGGGGCTCCCGAGGCGATCCCGGCGGATACCGCGCCGACCGGGCCGAGGGGCGACGGAAGCGGGTCGGGAACGACCGCCTGACCTCGGGAAGGGTCGGCCAGTCAGGCCTGCGGGGGCCCCCGGAACGTCAGTACGTGGCGAGCTCCCGGATCGCGCGGAGCACGTCCGAGGTCTGCGGTAGGATGACTTCTTCCAGCTGGGGCGAGTAGGCGACCCAGGCCTCTTTCGCCCCCACCCTGCGCACCGGTCCGTCGAGCCAGGGAAAAAGATCGTCCGCGATGCGCGCGGCGATCTCCGCTCCGATCCCCCAGGCCACCGGATCCTCGTGCGCGACGATGGCACGCCCGGTTTTCTTCACCGATTCGCCCACCCGGTCCATATCGAAGGGACTGAGCGACCGGAGGTCGAGCACCTCCACCTCGATCCCGTCTTCCTCGGAGGCGATCTTCGCGGCCTCGACCGACCGTCGCACGAGGGCCCCGCAGGCGACGATCGTAAGATCCGATCCCTCGCGGACCACTTTCGCCTTCCCGAACGGGATCATGTAGTCCGGCCCTGGATACCGCCCCTTGTTGTGGATTTGCCGGTAGAGGTGCTTGTGTTCCAGGAAGAGGACGGGGTCGTCCGACCGAATCGCCGTCCTCAGGAGTCCGTTCGCGTCCTCCGCGGTGGAAGGGAGGATGACGCGAATCCCCGGGGTGTGCGCGAAGATGCTGGCGCCCGTCTGCGAGTGATAGATGGAGCCGCCCTTCAGGTATCCGCCGAAGGGGGCCCGGATCACGACGGGCGCCGCCCAGCCGTTCCCCGAGCGGTAACGAAGGGTGGCGAGCTCGTTCCGGATCTGTTGGAAGGCGGGCCAGATGTAGTCGAAGAACTGGATTTCGACGACCGGCTTGAGCCCGCGGGCGGCCATCCCGAGCGCGCGGCCGACGATGTTCGCTTCGGCGAGCGGCGAGTTGAAGACGCGGGTCCCGCCGAATTCCCGCTGGAGGCCATGGGTGACCTTGAAGACGCCCCCCTTTCCGGAGACCTCTTCAAGGGCCTCTTCGCGCGAGCAGTCGGCGATGTCCTGGCCGAAACAAACGATCCGGGGATCGCGCGCCATCTCGTCGCGAAGGCAGGCGTTGAGGAGGTCCACCATGGTGAGTCCCCGGTCGTCCACGTAGGCCGGGGAGTCCTCCGTGTCGAAGTCGGGGCCCGTCGGGTCCACGACCTCCGAATAAAGCCAGCGGGTCGCGTCGCGGGGATCTGGCTGGGGGTGCCTCAGGGCTTCATCGGCCGCCTCCGCCACCTCGTCATGGAGCTCCGCCTCGAGCGCGTCGAGCTCCTCTTCGTCGGCGAAACGCTCGTCGAGGAGGAGGGCCCGGGCGCGCACGATCGGGTCGCGGGCGGCCTGCGCGTCGAGCTCGGCCGCCGACCGATACACGCGGTCGTCATCGGACATCGAATGGGGCTGGAGCCGGACCACCTGAGCGTGGAGGAGGGCCGGACCGCGGCCGTTTCGGCAGTGCGCCACGGCCTCGCCCGCTTTTTCGAAGGAGTCGAGGAGGTCCGTCCCGTCGCAGGGGACGATGTGCAGGTTCGGGAATCCCGAGACCAGTCGGGAGATGCTCCCCCCCGCGGTCTGCACTTCGACCGGAACGGAAATCGCGTATTCGTTGTCCTCGATGAGGAAGACGACCGGGAGCCGGAGGTTGCAGGCGGTATTGAGCGCTTCCCAGAACTCCCCCTCCGAGGTTGCGCCGTCACCCGAGCAGACGAGCGCGACTTCGTCGTCCTCGAATTCATCCATCCGGCTTCGCAGCTCGGGGAGGAGCTGCGCCCGAACTCCGGCCTCGGCGGCCCCCACCGCGTGGAGATACTGGGTCCCCGTGCAGGAAGAGGAACTGACGATCCGAAGCCCGGGGTCGCTGTAGTGCGTAGGCATCTGGCGTCCCCGCGAAGCCGGATCGGCGTCGGCGGCGACGGATTGGAGCAGGTGCTCCAAGGGGGACTGGCCCAGCGCCAGCGTCAGGGCCCGATTTCGGTAGTAAGGGAAGATCCAGTCGGACCCCGGACGGAGGTGCCGCGCGATCGCGACCTGGATCGCCTCGTGCCCCGCTCCGGAGATCTGAAAGTACGCCTTGCTCTGTCGCTTGAGGCTCTCTTCTCGTTCGTCCACCAGGCGGGAGGTCACCATGACCCGGTACATCTCGAGGAGCTCGGCCCGACCGAGACCGTGCAGGTCCCGGGCCGCGACGGTCTCGGGTTGTGGAAGCCTCGTCGCCATCAACACTCCGTGTCAGGGTCCGGATCAAGATAGGGCGGCCCCCGGAGAGGGCCAAGCCGTGGAACGAGGTTGGGGCCGGCCTAAGCCGGGCGGGTCGCGACGCGCCGAAGCTGGGCGGCGAGCTCCTTCGGATCGGTCGTGGGGGCCCGGCAGGCGAAGTGCTCGCAGACAAAGGCGGTGGGAGCGTCTCCGACCGGCACGCGCCCGGCGAGGAGTGGGGTCGCAAAGGGCGGATCCATCCCCCTTCGCACGCCGGTAACGACCCGCCCGGGAAGGAAGGGGCGGTGGACTTCGCGGAGGAGGAGGTCGGTGCGGATGCCATCGTCCGCGCCGGCGATGGCCACCTCCACGGGGCTCGCGGCCAGCCGGCCCGCCACCGCGAGAAGGCGCCCGAACCCGAGGGGAGAGGATGCCATGAGGGGCGCTTCGCGCGCCACGATCGCCCGCGCGTCTTCGAAACGGGAGTCGCTTCCGAGGAGGCGGGCGAGCCGCATGCGGAGCTCCGCGGCGAGAGAGGTTCCGGAAGGGATGGGAGAATCCGAGCTCTCCCTGGGCCGCACCAGGAGCCGGTCCCCGTCGTCCGGGGCGTCGTAGAGGAGGCCGCTCTCACCGTCGCGGTACCGCGCATCCACCTCTTCGTCCAGCTCCACGGCCGCTTCGAGCCAACGCGGGTCCAACGTCGCCTCGTGGAGGGAAAGGAGGGCGTTTCCCAGGGAGGCGGCATCTTCCAGGAATGCGGGGATCCGGGTCCCCGCATGGGGTTCCTGGTGAAGGAGCCGCCCCGCCGGCCGGAGCGTGCCCAGGAGCCAGTCGGCGGCCGCCGAGGCGGCCTCGACGTAACTCGACTCACCCAGGGCCGCCCCGGCTTCGGCGAAGCTTCGCACGGCGAGGCCGTTCCATCCGGCCAGGATCTTGTCGTCCCGGAGGGGCGGCTCCCTCGAGGCGCGCGCCTCCTTCAAAGTCGCGAGCGATTCGCTGAGCGAGAGGTCGAGCGCCTCGCGCGACATCCCTTCGCCTCGAGCCACGGCGTCGAGGTCGTGGGGGAGGTGAAGGATGTTTCGTCCCTCGAAGTTCCCGCCCTCGGAGACGTCGTAACAGCGCCGAATCAGCCGCGCCTCGTCCTTCGAAAGGAGTGCCTCGACTTCCCCGGGGGTCCAGAGGTAAAAGAGCCCCTCTTCGCCCTCCGAATCGGCGTCCCGCGCGGTGTAGAAGGCCCCTTCCGGCGCCCGGAAGTCGCCGAGAAGGTCGTCGAAGATTCCCCGCGCGACGGTCAGGAGCTCACTGTCGCCAGTGATCTGATGGGCCTTGACGTATACACCCGCGAGCAGGGCGTTGTCGTAAAGCATCTTCTCGAAGTGGGGAACGAGCCACCGCTGGTCCACGGCGTACCGGTGGAAGCCCCCGCCGAGGTGATCCCGGATCCCTCCGCGCGCCATCCGGCGGAGGGTGAGGAGGACGGCGTCGAGCGCGGGGCGGTGGCCCGTCAGGGCGTGGTGCTCCAGAAGGAATTCGAGAACTACCGGCTGGGGAAATTTGGGGGCGCGGCCGAAGCCGCCGTATGCGGGATCCATCCTTCCGAGAATCTCCCCCACCGCTTCGGGCACGAGGCCGGCGTCCACGACTGGCGTCTCGCCGCCCGGCCCGGACTCCGCCGGTTCCATCGAGCGTGCGAGCAGGTCGCGGATCCTCGCCGCCGCGCTTTCCACCTCGTGGCGCCGCTCTTCCCACGCCGCTCGCGTCGCGGCGAGCAGCTGCGGAAAAGAAGGGAGTCCGTGACGGGGCTCGGGAGGGAAGTAGGTTCCCCCATAAAAAGGGGCCCCCTCCGGAGTGAGAAAGATGGTCAGCGGCCATCCGCCCTGGCCGCCGAGCGACTGAACGGCCCGCATGTAGAGGGCGTCCACGTCGGGGCGCTCTTCGCGGTCCACCTTCACGTTCACGAATCCTTCGTTCATCGCCCGTGCGGTCTCCGGGCTCTCGAACGACTCGCGCTCCATGACGTGGCACCAATGACACGCCGAGTAGCCGATGGAGAGGAGGATCGGAAGCTTTTTTTCGCGGGCCCGCGCGAAAGCTTCGTCTCCCCAGGGGAACCAGTCCACCGGGTTGTGCGCGTGCTGGCGGAGGTAGGGGCTCCGCTCGTGTTCAAGGCGATTCGGCATGGTGACCCTGGACGCCGCTCTGAACCTGGCGAGGGTCAGGGTGTCGAGGCGAGATCCGGAATCTGGACTCCGCGGGCGATCTGACTCAGGACGAAGTGGGCCACCTCGTCCGGGGAGGCCGATTCTTCGCGGGAGACGATGCGGGCGACTCCGATCTGCCGCCCATTGGCGCACACGAGGCTGAGGAAGGCGGCCGGAAGCGAGTGCATGGGGCTTTCCGCTCGCCATGGCTCGCGCGGGGCGCTGTCGTCTTCGCGGAGCGCGGTTTCATCCACGGATACTCCAGCGACGGCGACTCGCACATTTCCGCTGTCGAGAGCTCTCACCAGGGCGTCCAGATCGGCCGGCCGCACGGGGATCGTGGCGAGGAAGGAGGGGATCCCCTTCACCAGGAGCGCGAGGGATAGGGTGGCCTGCCCGGTGAATCCGGGATCGCCGGGACCGCCAACGGGCTTCACCGACCGGAGAACCGGGTAATCCGGGCTGACGAAGGTGTTGAATTCGGGCATGGTCCGTCCGATCGCCTCGCTTCCGCTCTTCTAACCACAGGGGTCCGAATGCTACCTTGCTACCTGAGGGAATACCCCGGTCGAGGTCAGGGGTCCCTCCGGATTCTCCCGGGGGGCCGGGCGGCCCGGATTCCGGGGCCCTCGCGCCGAACGCGCGCGGCGGCGCACGTCTGACGAGTTTTCCTGGGGGGCCCGATGGGACTCCATAGCTCGATGGTCCGGCTGGTCCTCCGGCATCCGTCGCTGATTCCTGCGCTCCTGGCGCTCTCCTGGGCGAGTCGTCCGCGGCGTTGGTACCTCCGTTCGCCCTACCTTCCCATTCCCCCCGCGCCCTACCTGCGCTGGAGGATGGAAACGGCCTACGGGGACGGGACGCACCAGCCTCCGCAGCGCGAAGGTGCACGGTACCTGCGCTGGACCTGGAGGATGCGGAGGGCCCGGTGACGCCGCAAAAGGGGAGAGCGTGGGAAGGCTCCTGATCGTGCTTCTGATCGTGCTGGGAGCGGGGCTCTATTTTCCGCGGACCCGCGAGAGGATCTTCGAGCGGGCAAGCCCCCTCCTGACCCCGGCCTACGTCTGGATGACGAACCAGGAGCTGGGGCAGATCGCCGTGGATCTGAGCGCCCTCCAGGGATCCCGCACCGGCCTTCCGACGCGACGGGGAGAGTTCGATGCGTGGATGGACGGGCGGTATCCCGGAGAGAAATCCCGCGTGGACCCCTGGGGAACGCGGTATCGCCTCGAGGTCTTTTCGAGCCGGTTCCGGGTCATCTCCGCCGGACCGGACCGCACCTTCGGGACCGACGACGACCTGAGTCGGGAGGCACCGAGCGACGTGGTCTCGCGGTCCCGATGACGATCGCCGCGCCAGGGGAGGGCGGCCGGTCCGAGGCGACCTCCGGGGCCGGTCCGGGCGGGGCGGGACGTGTTCGGCGCGTCCTGGTCTTCACCGCCAAGGTCCTCGCACTCCTCGGCGTCTTCGCCGCGGCGGTCTGGATGAACCTCTACGGGGCCGAGGCGGCCGGCATCGAGGAGACGGTCCGCGCTTGGGGGTATCCGGGGCTCTTCGCGATGTCCGCGCTGAGCGGTTTCAACCTTCTCGTCCCGATCCCCATCGTCCTCTTTTTCCCCTTCTTCATGGAAATCGGGATGCATGGGGGCGCGACCCTCCTGACGATCGCCGTCGGAATGACGATGGGCGACCTGGTCGGTTTCCTTCTCGGCTCGATCGGGCGCCAGGTGGTGGAGCTTCCCGATGGGAAAGTGCTGCGCATGTTGAGAGACCTTCGCAATCGCCCCTGGCTGCCCTACGCCGTGCTCTTCGCCTATGCGAGCTTCGCTCCATTTCCGAACGAGATCCTGGTGATCCCGATGGCCTTTCTCGGATTTTCGGTGGTGGGAATCTTCGCCTCGACTTTTTTGGGCAACCTCATCTTCAATACGATCGCGGCGCTCGGCCTGACGGGCGTCTTCGGGGGTGGATGAGCCTCCCGGGGCGCGGGCCGTCATGATCCACGTCGGCCTCACCGGGAACGTGGCCTCCGGAAAGTCCGCCGTCGGACGGATCTGGGCCGCGCGGGGGATCCCCGTCCTCGACGCGGACCTCTTGGCGCGAGAGGCGGTGCAGCCCGGAAGCCCGGGGCTGGCCGCGGTCCGGGAGGCCTTTGGAGAGGAGGTGGTCGCCGAGGACGGGACGCTCGACCGCGCGCGCATGCGGGAAATCGTGTTCCGGGACCCCGAGGCGCGCCGGCGCCTCGAGCGCGTTCTCCATCCCCTCATCGCATCGCTTCACCGCCGCTGGATCGCCGAGCGGGCGAACGAGGGGACGCCGCTCGCCGCAAGCGAAGTCCCCCTCCTCTTCGAGACCGGGCTGGAGGACGAGTTCGACGTCGTCGTGCTGGTGGATGCTTCGGAGGCTGAACGCCTCCGCCGTCTCGTCGAAGAGCGCGGCCTCGCCCCGGCAGAGGCTCGAAGCATCATGGCGAGCCAGGGGGACCCGGCGGTGAAGCGCTCGAAGGCCGACCACGTCCTCGACAACGATGGGTCGCTCGCGGAGCTGGAGGCGAAGGCAATCGCTCTGCTGGATCACCTTCGCGGCGGTGCGAGCGCGTGACGGGCCTCCTTCGCCTCGACCTGCACCTCCACACCCGCGGGTCGTGGGACTGCCTGTCGGATCCGGAAGAGGTCCTCGAGCGCGCCGCGCGGGGCGGGATCGGCCGGATCGCGATCACGGACCACAATCGGATCCAGGTCGCGCTCGAGATGGCGGAGCGTTACCCCGACCGCGTCATTCCCGGCGAGGAGGTGAAGACGGCGGAGGGGGTAGACGTCATCGGGCTCTACCTCCGCAGCGAGATTCCGAAGGGGACTCCGGCCGACGAAACCTGCCGGCTGATCCGGGAGCAGGGAGGAATCGTGTATCTCCCGCACCCCTATGCGTCCGGCAAGGGGGGGTCGGGGCGCCTCGCGGAGCGGCTCGCGTCCCAGCTCGACGTCGTCGAGGCCTTCAACGGGCGTCTCCACGATCCGGCGCGCGACCTCCGGGCGGTCGAGCTCGCGGATCGCCATTCCCTCCTCCGGGGTGCCGGCTCGGATGCGCACACCCTCGCGGAGATTGGCCGGACCTGGATCGAGGTCCCCCTTCACCCGAACGAGCCGCGCGCCCTCCTGGAAGCGCTGCGCCGTGGGACGATCCACGGCGAAAAGGCCCCCCGTTACGTGCATCTCGCCTCGACCTGGGCGAAGCTCCGGAAGCGGCTTCCGGGCGCTTGACCCTTGGCAACGGGTGGTCTACCCTTCGCCCCACTTCTCATGAGCTACCAGATTCCAGAATCCCGGCGGACGGACGTCGCTCGGCTCCTCCGCCTCCTTCGCGGGTCCCGGCGGGTCATCCTCACCACGCACCTGAACGCCGACGGCGACGGAACCGGTTGTGAGGCCGCGCTCCTCTCCCTCCTGTCGGCGATGGGGAAGGAGGCGTGGATCGTCAACCCGACCCCCTTTCCGGAGTCCTTTCGCTTCCTCGTGTCCGAGACGGAGCGGATCCTCGGCGCGGGGAGCCGCGCCGCGGCGGAGCGCTGCCGAGACGCCGACCTCTGCGTCGTCGTGGACACCGGCGAGAAGTCCCGCATCGGACGGGTGAAGCCGCTGGTGGATCACCTGACCCTCGCCGTGGTGGACCACCATCCCGCCGGCGGGGATGCGCTGGACGCGGTCTCCTTTCGGGATCCGGCGGCCGCCGCCGCGGGCGAGCTCGTGTTCGACCTCGTTTACGCGCACGGCGGTCCGTGGACGCCGTCGATCGTGGAGGGGCTGTACGTCGCGATCCTCACCGATACCGGATCGTTTCGGTTTTCCAACGCGACTCCCTCGGCCCATCGGGTCGTGGCGGAGTTGATCACACACGGAGCTTCCCCGGATGGGCTGTACCGGCGCGTTTATGGGGACGTGCCGCTGCGCCGCTACCGGCTTCTCCGTGAGACGTTGGACACGCTCGAGCATTCGGCCGAAGGGCGCGTGGCATGGATGACCGTACCGGAGAAGGTTTTTCGCGCGCTCGGATGCACGTCGGAAGATTTGGACGGAATGGTGGACTATCCCCGTGGGCTCGAGGGCGTCGAGGTGGGGCTTCTCTTCCGCGAGATCGAGCCGGGACAGGTCAAGGTCTCCTTCCGCTCGAACGGGCGGCTGGACGTGAACGCCCTCGCGCGAAGCTTTGGCGGGGGTGGGCACGTAAGGGCTTCCGGGGCGTTGGTGCGGGGCGCCCTCGAGGAGGTGAGGGAGCGGGTCATCCAGGACGCGGTCGAAGCGGCGCGCGGGATGGCGGAAGCCGGATCCGCGGAACCGGAGGGGGGAAAGGGCGTAATCGAATGACGGAACGAGATGCCGGCGTCCCGGGCGCCCTCGGGGAAGCTCTTCGAGAGTTGAGCGGGCGGGTTCCTCCCTCCCGGCTGGACCGCCTCTGGCTTTTTCCTCCCCTGGCGCGTGGAAGGAGCGAAAGCGGAGTGATCGCGGCGAGTTGTTTCGTGGAAGGCGATCGCCGCCTGCTCGTCACTCTCGCTTATCGCGCGGAGGAGACGGGAAGCGGAGTTTCCTTCAAGCCGGTCTTTCAGGAGGAAGGGGAAGCGCCCGAGGACCGCCTTCCGCGAATCATGGATGGCGTGGTCCGACGTTCGGAAGAGGCGCGGGAGCCCCCCAGGGCGGTTTCCATCGCGGGGGACCCGGGGGCCTTCGCCGGCCTGATCGAAGAGCTCGCGGCGCCCGCGGGCCTACGCGGAGCGGCCGGCACGCAGAGCTCCAGGGAGTGAATTCATTCGCATGACACCAACATCCGCCCCCCAGGTTTCTCCATTCGTCCGTCTCTTCGGGCGGTATCTCCGCGATCAGGGGCTTCCGGTGACGCAGCAGCGGGAGGCCGTCGCCGAGGTCGTTTTTTCTTCGTCGGAGCACCTCTCCGTCGAAGACATCGAGCGGCGGCTGCGCGAGGGCGGGGAGCGCATCGGCAAAGCCACGGTTTATCGCACGCTCGACCTCCTCGTGCGCAGCCAGCTCGTGGCCGAGCACGACTTCAGCCAGGGGTTCAAGCGTTACGAACACCGCCTCTCCCGGCAGCCGGAGCATGAACACCTCATCTGCCAGGAGTGCGGGAGGGTGACCGAGTTCAAGAGCGAGGAGGTCCAGAGGATCCAGGACTCGATCGCGGGAGAACACGGCTTCCTCCCTACCCGGCACAAGCTGGAGATCTATGGGCTCTGCGCCGCCTGCCGGCAGGCGGGGGCCGAGCTTCCGAGCGGAGGGTTGACCTGCCCGATCGAGACCGTCTGACCGAGGCGAAGATCGGGGGGCTGGAGGGGGAGGATGCGCCGAGCCCCTTCCCCGAACGCGCCATGAGCCGGGCTACCGCCTCGTCGCGGATTGACGGGAATCTGATCGCCCTTCAGTTCGATGGTCCCACGACGTTCGACACCTGGCTCGAGGCCATCCGCAAAGCCCGCTCTTACGTACACTTCGAGAACTACATCCTCCGGGACGACGACGTCGGCCGCGAGTTCCGAGATGCGCTGACGGAGCGCGCGCGGGCCGGGGTGCAAGTGCGCGTCCTCTACGACTGGGTCGGATGTTGGGCGACTCCGCGGCGTTATTGGCGTCCGTTTCGCGCCGCGGGGGTCGCGGTCCGGGCCTTTAATCCGCCGAGCGTCGGCGACCCTCTCGGCGTTTTCCAGCGCGGCCATCGGAAGCTCGTCGTCGTGGACGGTGAGGTTGCCTACATCGGAGGGTTCTGCGTCGGCCAGGAGTGGGCGGGGACCGATGTGGATCCTCCTTGGCGCGACACCGGGGTGGAGATTCGCGGCCCCGCGGCGGCTCACGCCGCGCAGGCCTTCGAGCGGTCGTGGACCGAAACGGGGGCGAAAATCCCTCCCGAGCTCCGCGCCGACCCCGCGAATACTCCGATCCGGGGCAACTCGAAGGTCTGGCTAATCGAAGGCCGCCCATGGCGCTCGCGCGTTTATCGAGCCACCCAGCTCATGGCTTCCTGGGCGCGCCATCGCCTCTGGATCACCGACCCCTACTTCCTCGCGCCGCGACCCGTCTCGGAGGCGCTCATGGCGGCGGCCCGGGACGGGGTGGACGTTCGGATCCTGGTGCCCGCGCACAACAACTGGCCCTGGGTGGGGAGCCTTTCCCGCGGTGGATTCCGGTCGCTCCTCATGGCAGGAGTGCGGCTCTTCGAGTGGCAGGGGCCGATGATCCACGCGAAGACGTCGGTCGTGGACGGGCGGTGGTGCCGGATTGGGTCCACGAACCTGAATTCGGCCTCGCTTCTCGGGAATTGGGAGCTCGATGTCGGTGTCCTCGACGAAGATCTGGCCTCCCAGGTGCAGGCGCTTTTTTTCGCGGACCTCGCGTCCGCTGTGGAGATCGTCCTCCCGAATCACCTGTCGGCGCGCCCGAGGGAGCTGGGGGAGCCGGGGCTCGGGACCACCCCCCTCGATGGAGAGCATACCTTTCCAGGGCCCAAAGGGTGGCACCGAGCCGGGGGACAGACCCTCACGATCGCCGACCTCGTGCGCGCGGGCTCCGCTCTTGGAGACGCGATCGCCGGCCAGCGCGTGCTCGGCCGCGAGGACCGCGTGACCCTCTGGACCGCGGTCATCATTCTCCTCGCCGTGGCGGCATTGGCCGCATTTTTCCCGCGGGCGGTCGGATGGGTCTTGGCCGTGGGCTTCGGCTGGATCGGGCTGACGCTGGCCGTGCGGAGCGCGGTCCAGGCCCGGCGCGCCCGCCGGGAAAAGGAAGCCGGGCCGGAGGACTGACCCGGCGTTTGGGGGGAAGCTACCCCGAGGCGCCCGCGAGGGCACCGGGCGCGTTCCCCCTCCCGCTCTCCTCCTCGAGGTCCCTCTCCAGGAGCTGCCGGTGGAGGAGAGTGGCGTACACGCCGCCCTTCGCGCGGAGCTCGTCCGGTGTCCCCGCTTCCACGATCCGCCCCTCGTCGAGAACGAGGACGCGGTCGGCGTGGAGGACCGCCGTCGCGCGGTGGGAGACGATGAAGGAGGTCCGGCCTCTCAGGAATGTCCCGAGCCGAGCGAGGATTTTGGCCTCGGTTTGCGTGTCCACGGAGCTCAGCGCATCGTCGAGGATGAGGATCGCCGGGTCGCGCGCCAGCGCCCGTGCCAGGGTCGCGCGCTGCTTCTGGCCGCCGGAGAGATTGATTCCGCGTTCGCCGAGCCAGGTCGCATATCCGGCCGGGAACTCGGTGACCTGCTCGTGGAGCTGGGCGACTTCCGAAGCCCGGAGAATCCGCGGGTCGGTGCCTTCGTCGCCCCCCGACGGCATCGCATCCGCAAGTCCGAGCCCCAGGTTCGATTCGATGGTCTCGGAAAAGAGGAAGGTGTCCTGCGGGACCACGCCGATCTCCGCCCGGAGCCGTTCCAGGTCGTATTCCCCCAGGGGGATCCCGTCCAGGACGATCTGACCCTCGGTCGGATCGTAGAGCCGTGGGAGGAGGGAGACGAGGGTGCTTTTCCCCGATCCGGTGGCCCCCACGATCGCGATGGTTTCGCCCGGTTCCACCTTGAACGCGAGGTGCCGTAAGACGTCCCGCTTCGTCCCCGGATACCGGAAAGAAACGTCGCGGAATTCGATCTCCCCCCGAATGCCCGCGGTCGGGCGTCCCACCCCGGGGACGACCGCCGGCTCGGCGCCGAGGATCTCGTTGATCCTCCCCATGGAGGCTTCGCCGCGCTGGAAGAGGTTGACCACCCATCCCAGCGCGATCATCGGCCAGGTGAGAAGGTTCACGTAGAAGATGAGGGCGATGAGATCTCCGACCGACAGGGTCCCCGCCATGACCCGCGCTCCCCCCGACCAGATCAGGGCGACCATCGCAATGCCGGTGAGGAGGCCGAGGGTAGGATGGAAGAGCCCCTCGACTCGCACGAGGTGGAGATTTCGATCCATGTACTCTCGGTTCATCTCGCGGAACCGCGCGACCTGATCGGACTCCTGGACGTAGGCCCGCACGAGCCGGACGCCCGTCAGATTTTCCTGCGCCCGCGTGGAGAGGGAGGAAAATTGCTCCTGGATCCTCTGGAAGCGGCGATGGATCACCCGTCCGAAAGCGAGGACCACGGGAGGGAGGGCGACCATCGGCACGAGGACGATGGCCGTCAGTCCCGGCGAAATCCAGAGCATCAGGGAGAGGGCGAAGGCCGTCATCACGGCGGTGTTCGCCGCGTACATGACGGCGGGTCCCACCGCCTGGCGGACGGCGAGGGTGTCGTTCGTCGCCCGGCTCATGATGTCACCGGTGCGGGTGCGCCCGAAGAAAGTCGCGTCGAGGCGCAGGAGGTGGCGAAAGAAACTCGCGCGCAGGTCACATTCGATCCTGCGGCTAACCCCGTTGAGGAGCTCCCGCATCCCGTAGCGGGCGGCGCCTCCGGCGAGCGCGGCGGCCACGATCAGCCCCGCGT
Source organism: Gemmatimonadota bacterium (assembly GCA_040882465.1). Lineage (NCBI taxonomy): Bacteria > Pseudomonadati > Gemmatimonadota > Gemmatimonadota bacterium. The sequence continues at coordinate 29,715 of JBBEBG010000002.1, read as the reverse complement.
ACCCGCCGATTCGCGCCGGGGTGGTGTCCGGGCTCCCGAGAGAGTCCACCGCGAGCCGGAGGAGCCAGGGTCCCGCCACGGTGAAGCCACTTGCGATCACCAGGAGCCCGAACCCCGCCGCGACCGTGCCGCGATAGGGGCGGAAGTAGGGGAGCACCGTTCGGAGATGGCTCATCCGGGGAGTGGGGGGTGTAGGAAGAGTCGGATCGGAAGCGCGCGCGCACGCCGCGCAAATCGGACAAGGAGATTATAACGTGGACCGTCGAGACAGGTCCCCCAGCGGCCGGCTCGCCTCTATCCTCGCCCCGGCACTTGTTTTTTGGATCGCCGCCTGCGCTCCGGACGCGGAGACCGCGCCGGAAACCTCCGGAGGAGAGACGCCCGCCCTGAACGACCCGGCTCCGACTCAGTCCGTGGCTCCCGCGCCCGAACCCACCCCGTCCCCAGCGCCCGCGCCGGCGGGAGGGAACGTGACGCCCACGCCATCGTCCGCGACCTCGAGCACTCGGCCGCCCTCGTCGGTTTTTTCATCCGACGAGGGTCCGGCCCCGGACGCGGTCGCCGCAGCCCCGCCGCCCGCTCCCTCCCCCGCGCCCTCGGCCGCCCCGGCTCCAATGCCGGTCACGATTCCCGCGGGGACCACGATTCCGATCGTGATGGAGGTGGCCCTTTCCACTCGAACGCACGTCACGGGCGACCTCTTTTATGCGCGTGTCGCGGAGGAGGTTCTCGCGGCGGATGGGATGGTGCTCATTCCCGAAGGGACCCGGGTCGAAGGAAGGGTGGCCGAGGCGCGCAAGGCACAAAACGCCTCGGAAGAGGCGTTGCTCCTCCTGACCTTTGAAGCGCTTCTCCTGCGGGGCGGGCGCGTCTCCGTAGACGCGGTTGTGACCGAGGTTACGATTGAGGAAGTGGACGACGGGTCCACCACGCGGACGGCGGTCGGCGTGGCCACGGGAGCCGCGGCCGGAGCGATCGTCGGCCGGATCCTGGGGCGGAACCGCAACACCACGATCGGGGCGGCCGCCGTGGGCGCCCTCGCGGGTGCGGGGATCGCGCTCACGACGCGGGATGGGCACGCGGAGATCCGCGAAGGGGCACGCCTCGTGATCGAGCTCCAGACTCCGACCCTTCTCGCGACCTCGGGCTGACCCCGGGGCCGGTGGCGCCATGCCGCCGGCTTCGCGTCAATATCCCGCGGCCGTTCCGCCCCGGCGCGGGTCCGAATAAGCGGAGATCGTCCCGTCGGGGAGGACCAGGATGGCCTGGACGTCCCCCGAAATCCCGCTCCGCTCCTCCAGCGTATGCCCGAGGGCGCCAAGCGCCGCCACGATGGCGGGGTCGAGCCCATCCGCCTCGAATTCGATCCGGTCCGGGAGGTGCTGGTGGTGTACTCTCGGGGCGTTCACCGCCTGGGCGACATTCATCCCGAAGTCCACCACGTTCGAAAGCACCTGAAAGACGGTGGTGATGATCGTGGACCCGCCCGGGGTTCCAGCGACGAGGAAAAGGGCCCCGTCCGCCGTTTCCACGATGGTCGGCGTCATCGCGGAGAGCATCCGCTTTCCGGGCTCGATCGCGTTCTGTTCTCCCTGCACGAGCCCGAACTGGTTCGGGAAGCCGGGACGCGACGCGAAGTCGTCCATCTCGTTGTTCAGGAGGAATCCGGCTCCCGCGACCGTCACCTTGCTCCCATAGCTCGAGTTGAGGGTCGTCGTCAGGGCGACGGCGTTCCCCTCCTCGTCCACGATCGAAAAATGGGTCGTGGATTCCCCTTCCGTGAGCGCCGCTCCGGGTCCGATTTCCGTGGACGGGGTCGCACGCTCCCTCGAGATGCCGCCACCGCGCTCGGCCGCGTATTCGGGAGAGATCATCCGCGTGAGGGGAACGGTCACGAAGTCCGGGTCCGCGAGAACCTGGTTCCGGTCCGCATAGGCCCGCTTCCACGCTTCGGCCATCAGGTGGATGGATTCGGGAGAGTGCCATCTCATCGCTCCGAGCGGATACGGCTCGAGGAGATTCGCCATGAGCGCCAGGGTGGCCCCTCCGGAGGAGGAGGGGGGCATCGAGTGCACCGTGTATCCCCGATACCGGAATGTGACCGGCTCTCGCCAGACGGCGGTGTACTCCGCGAGGTCCGAGGTGGTGATGATCCCGCCCCCCCGCGCCATCTCGGCGACGATGAGCCCGGCGGTCTCCCCGGAATAAAAGCCCTCGGGTCCGGCGTCTCGGATCCGCGTCAGCGTTGCGGCCAGCTCCGGTTGGCGGAGCACGGTCCCCATCGCGGGAAGCGAGCCGCCCGGAAGGAAGGCGTCCCGCGTGGCTTCGAAAAGAGAAAGGCTCCCCTGGAATTCGCGGAGTGAAGCGGAAAGCTGCGACCCGACCGTGAAGCCTTCGGCCAGCTCGATCGCGGGCTGGACGAGAGCGGTCCATTCGAGGCGTGCGAGCCGCTGGTGCGCTTCCCAGAGCCCCCTCACCGTGCCCGGGACCCCGGAGGCGAGGTGCCCCACGATCGAGGCGTCGGTAAGCTCCCCCGAATCGTCGAGGTACATGTCGCGCTGCGCGGCGGCCGGCGCCCGTTCGCGGAAGTCGAGGGCGAGAACCTCCCCCTCCGCGCTTCGGAAGACCATGAAGCCCCCGCCGCCGATGTTCCCGGCGGAAGGATGCACTACGGCGAGAGCGAAGGCGATCGCGATCGCCGCATCCACGGCGTTCCCTCCCTCGCGCAGGATGTCGAGCCCCACCTCGGTCGCATACCGGTCGGTGCTGCTGACCATCGCGTCTGGCGCGAGGACCGGGTCCACTTCCGCGGGAAACTGCCACTCGTCCGGGAAAGCGACCTGGGCCCTCGCGACCGCAAGCGCTGGGGCGGGAGACTCGGCCTCGCATCCGGAGAGCCCGGAGAGGAGGAGGGAGAAAAAGAGGAGGCTCGAGACGGCGCGAGTCATGCCCCTGACTTCGCTTTCCGGGAACCACTCTCCGCGAGGCGTTCCAGAATGTGGACCGCCGAAGTCGCGAGGAGTGCGGCACCCAGGGGAAGGACTTCTTCATCCGCGTCGAAGCGCGGAGAGTGATGTTCCCGCGGCTCCGGGAGCGCCGCTCCGAGCCAGAAGAAGGCACCGGGAACCGCCTGAGCGAAAAAGGCGAAGTCTTCGGCGAGGAGGCTCGGCTCCGCCCGGACGAACCGCTCGTCCCCGATCACGGGTCGAACCGCCTCTTCGACCCATCGGGTGACCGTCGGATCGTTTACCACCGGGGGATACCCTCCATGAAATCTCACTTCGCTCCGCCCTCCCATGGCATCGGCGGTCGCGAAGGCCTGTTCGACTCCGCGGTGGATCCGAGCCCGCACGCCGGGATCGAAGTAGCGGAGGCTTCCCGTGAGAACCACGCGTTCACAGACCACGTTGGGCGCGGTGCCTCCGTGGATCGTGCCGAAGGTGAGCGCGGCGGGCTCCGAAGGGCCGAGCATCCGGCTCACCACCTGCTGGGCAGCGACGACGCCGAGCGCGGCGAGGGCGAGGGCGTCCACCCCTTCGTTGGGCCGTGCGGCGTGAGCCCCTTTCCCCTCGATCGTGACCTGGACTTCGTCGGACCCGCCCCAGAACGGGCCTTCGCGGAGAAAGACGTGCCCCGCCGGAAGGTGCGCCCCGACGTGAAGCCCGATCGCCGCGTCCACCCCCTCCATCGCCCCTTCCTCCACCATCCGCATCGCCCCGCTTTTTCCTTCGCTGTCGCTCGCCTCTTCGGAAGGCTGAAACAGAAGCCGGATTCGGCCTCGGGGGAGGGCCCCTTCGGCGTGCAACTCCGCGAGGATCCGGGCGGCGCCGACGAGGCCGGCGGTGTGGAAGTCGTGCCCGCAGGCATGCATGACCCCCTTCACGGCGGAGGCGAAGGGGAGCCCGGTCTCCTCCTGGATCGGAAGCGCGTCCATGTCGGCGCGAAGGGCGACGGTGGGCCCGTCCCCGTCTCCGATCTCGGCGATGACACCGGTGCGCGCCACACCGGTCCGGACGTCGTACCCGGCCTCCGCCACCTCTCTTGCGGCGAGCGCGGCGGTTCTCGTCTCCCGAAAGCTCAGCTCGGGATTGCGATGAATGTCGCGGCGCAACTCGACGAGGCGAGGGGCGATGCGGCGGGCGCGGTCCAGGAGTTCCATGGGGAGCGAGTGCGGTGTCCTGGCAGGTCGCCGGTCGAGGGTCCGAGGGACGGGAAAACCGCGATCGCCGGCACGTTGGCGAGCCCACCCGGGCGCCGTTAGCTTCCGCCCGCGGAACGGGAATCGGGGCGGGTGCCTCCAAACCGAACATACCACCGGTGGCGGGCCCGCGACCACCCCTCCCACTTCTCCAGCGAACTGCTGAAATGGAGCGCGCGGAACGGGTGAAGCGGGATCGAATGCTTGTGGGAGGCATCCTCTCCGGCACCTCCCTGGACGGCGTGGATGCCCTCCTCCTCGAGGTCCGTGGACGGGACGCGGAGTCGCTCGAGTGGGAGATCCTCGGTTTCCTCACGGAATCTTACACGCCGGCGGAACGGAACCGGATCGCGGAAACGATCGCCTCCGGAGGCGTCCGGGAGCTCACCCTTCTGGCCACGGATCTCGGGCGACGCTTCGCCGGAGTCTTTTTGGAGCTCCTCTCCCGAATCGGGGTCGCGCCGGACGAGGTCGAGGCCGTGGGGTCTCACGGGCAGACCGTTTGGCACGAGCCACCCGCAGGGGGCAAGCGAGGCGCGACGCTCCAGATCGGGGATCCCGCGACCCTCGCGGAGGAGACCGGGTGCCCCATCGTCAGTGACTTTCGCGGGCGCGACATGGCCGCGGGAGGGCACGGGGCTCCGCTGGTTCCCTGGGCGGACTGGGCGCTCCTTCGGCGCAAGGGCGTGGGGCGCGCGCTCCAGAACCTCGGCGGGATGGGAAACGTCACTTTTCTTCCCGCCGACGGCACCACGGACGGGGTGCGCGGCTTCGATACGGGGCCCGGCGTCGCCCTCCTCGACGGTGCGGCACGCCGGGCCTCGGGCGGGACGGAGGCCTGGGATGCCGACGGGCGGCGGGCGGCGCGGGGGCGCGTGAACGCCGAACTCCTCGCGAACCTCCTCTCCGATCCCTTCTTCGCCCTCCGGCCACCGCGCTCGACCGGGCGCGAGCGATTCGGAGAGACGCGCCTGGACGAGATCGTGAAGGGTGTTCGGCCCGAATCGAAGGAAGATTGGGACGGCCTCCTCGCGACCCTCGTCGCCCTCACCGCCGGGTCCATCGCGCGCGCGTACCGCGACTTCCTTCCTTCCACCGGCGTGGACGAGGTGGTGCTCACGGGTGGGGGGGCCCGGAATCCCGCTCTGGTGGCGGCGATCGCCGAGGCGGTCGCTCCCCTTCCCGTCCGTTGCGGGGCGGAGGCGCTCGGCATGGACCCGGACGCCCGCGAGGCGGCCGCCTTCGCCATCCTGGCGTGGGCGCACAAAAAGGGGATCCCGGCAAACCTCCCCGCGGCGACCGGCGCGAGCGGCCCGCGGGTGCTGGGGTCGCTGACCCCTGGTGGACCGGGACGGTGACCCGGCCCGATCGCCGCGCAACCGCGCTCCTGGCCGGGGGGATCGCCCTCGCCGCGGCTCTCGTCCTCGGATCCGTCTTCACCCCGGCGCCACACACGGGGGGAGACAACGCCACCTACCTCTCCCTCGGCCACTCCCTCGCGGCAGGGACCGGTTACGTCGAGCATTGGGATCCCGGCGCGGCCCCGCACACGAAGTATCCCCCGCTTTTCCCCGCACTCCTCGCGGGTCTCGTCCTGGCGGGCGCCTCCACCTGGACGACCTTCAAGCTCCTTTCGGCACTCGCGGTGGGGAGCGCCGTCCTCTTCGCGTTCGGATGGGCCGCGCAGCGGCGGGGTCCCCTCGCGGGAGCGGCCGTCGCGCTCCTCACCCTCCTCGCGGGAGGGTGGATAGACGCCGGGCGATGGATCCTTTCGGAGCCTCCCTTTCTCCTCCTGACCTTCCTCGGGCTCTGGGGGGCGGAAGTGGGGATGACCCGAATCCGGCCGATCGGGGCGGCCGCGCGCGCGGCTCCCGTTCCCGACCCCGAAAGGGTGCCGGGACATTGGGGTTGGACCGCGCTCGCGGCGGCCGCCGCGCTGCTCGCGTTTTTTACCCGATCCGCGGGGCTCCCCCTGGTGTTGGCCCTGGGAGGCGTGCTCCTGGCGACCCGAAGGTGGCGTACCGGAGCGATCTTCGGCGCAGCCTTCGCACTTCCGGCCGCCTGGTGGGTGCTGCGGGCGCAAGGGGGCGGGGAAGGGGCATACCAGTCGGAGTTCTGGATGGTGAATCCCTACGAACCGGGCCTCGGGACGATCGGGATCCTCGACCTCCCGGTCCGGGCGTGGGAAAACCTCAAGTTGTACGCCGGCGAGATCCTGGGTGCCCAATGGTGGGGGAGCGGGAGCATCCCCACGGTCGCGATCGCGGGACTCGTCATCGCCGCTCTCGCGCTCTGGGGATGGACCCTGCGCGTGCGGTTGGGGGCTGGCGTGGCGGAGCTTTTTGTGCCCCTTTACTTCGGGCTCATCCTCGTCTGGCCCGAAGTCTGGTCCGGCGACCGGTTTCTCCTCCCCCTGATCCCGATCCTCCTTCTCTATGCCGGGGAGGCCGTCCGCTACGCCGCGCTCCCGTTGGGAAAGACGCTCGGGACCGCGGTCCTCGCCGCCGGGATCCTCCTCCTCGCCCTTCCCGCCGTTCCGGGATGGCTTCGAATCGCGGACGCCGCGGGGGACTGCCGGCGAATGGCCTCCCTGGGAGACGTCTTTGAGTGCCACGCACCGAGCTTCCGCGAGTTCAGGAGCGCCGCGGCCTGGTCCGGGGCGAACCTCCCCGGCTTCGCCGTCGTGTTGAACCGGAAACCCTCGATGTTCCACCTTCTCGGTGGAAAGCCGGGGCGGATCTTCCCTTTCACCGGAGAGCCCGGACCCTTCCTCGACGAGGCCGATCGCCTCGGAGCGGCCTACGTCCTCTTCGACCACCTGGACGGGATCTCCGCCCTTTACTTATCCGCGGTCATCCGAGCGCGGCCGGGGGCTTTTTGTCACCTGATTGGATGGGGCGGAGGGGAGAGCGTCCCGGGGACCGAGCTCTTCGGAATCCTTGCGCCCTCCGAGAGGATCCCAGGAAGGGACATCCCGGAGATCTACCCGTGTCCCGCCTCCTACCGGCGGGCGCAAGGAAGGGAGCCGGTCATCGAGGGAGTGCGAATCCCGCTCCTCGTCGGTGCGGAGTCGCCGGGTCAGGCGTCGCCGGTGTCCCCGTAAAGGACGCCGAGGATCATCCCATGGAGGAGGAAGGTGACGTAACTGTCCTCTTCCGCGTCGCCGGTCTCGAGGAGGATCGAGAGGATGGGAATGCTGCGGACCGGGGAGAGGGCCTGGAGCTTCGAAAAGAGCCCGCCGAACGGAACGGCGAGGTAGTCCACCGTTCCGGCGACCGCGCCCCGCACCAAGGGTGGGCCGGGGAGATAGGGATCGAGGAGGGTCGCGTACAGGACGCCTCTTCCCGCGCCCGCAAGGAGCTCGTCGGCGGCCTCGCGGGCCGAATCCGGTGGTTCCATCCGATCCCTCTCGAGGAACACACGCGCGGCATAAAGGATGCCCGCCGCGCCCGCGCCTGCCGCCGCGCCCCGGAGGATGCGGCTCATGGCCGGGCGCCGACCGGTGGACCAGCGCATCGCCGCCGATGCGCCGAGGGCCGACACGGCTCCGGAGACGACCGACGAAAGCGGAGTCGCATCGGGAACGGACGCCGGGTCTGGTTCGCGACGTCGCTTGGAGGGGCGCTTTTTCTCGGCGGGTGCGGAGAGGAGGGACGTGGCGGCCTGGACCGTCCGTCCCAAAGCGTACCAAAAGGAACCGTCGTCACGCGGCATGTGCCGATGCTCCTCACGCGGGGGAGAAAACGCTTGAAAGAATGCCAGCGATCCGGGTGGAAGGGAAGGGCCGTCCGTCCGGCGGCGCGCTCCTTCTCCCTCTTTTTCCGGTTCGCGTGGACGCTCATGGCGGCCTTCCCCGCCGCGGCGCAGGCTCCTCCCCCGGATCTCGACTACTTCACTCTTCGGACCGAGCACTTCCGAATCACCTATCCCGAGGGACTCGGCGCCCTCGTCCCCCGCGCCGCCGCGACCGCGGAGCGCGCCCACGCCCTCCTGATCGGGAGCTTCTTCCCCGCGCCGGCCGGACCGATTGACCTCCTCCTGACGGATCACACCGACTTCTCGAACGGATTCGCGCGCGTCACCCCCTCGAGCCGAATCACGATCTGGGTGCATCCGCCCCTCGATGGGCTCGCGCTCTCCCACTTCGACGAGTGGCTGGAGCTGGTGATCACGCACGAGGTGGCGCACGTCTTCCAGCTCGATTACACCGGGAGGCTCGGCCGCGCGCTCCGCAGCCTCTTCGGCCGGCCGTCGCTCCGATGGCCGTATTTCGCCGGGTACACTCTTCCCCAGCTCGCCATCGAAGGAGTCGCCGTCGAGCTCGAGTCGCGGTATACGCTCGCGGGGAGAGCGCACGGCACTCTCTTCGATGCCGTCGTGCGAGCGCGGGTCATCGGCGCCGGCCCGGAACCCCTTTCGACCGGGCTCAGCGCATCCCCGATCTGGCCGGGAGGAGAGAGACCCTACGTCTACGGCTCCCTCTTCTTCGACTTCCTCGCCGAGCGACACGGCGCCGGGGCCGTGGCGCTTTTCCTCCGGGAGGCCGCGGACCAGTGGATCCCCTACCGGCTCGACGCCGCCGCGCGAGTGGCCTTCGGGGCCTCCTTCACGGGGCTCTGGACCGACTGGATGGCGGAGGTGGTCGAGGAGGCGTTCGCACTCGAGTCGAGGACGACCCGACACACTCTCCCTTCCGTGGAGATTCTGACGGAGGGGGCGCGCGAAGCCTTTCACGCGGCACCACACCCGGGCGGGCGAGGAGTCGCCTATCTCCGCGACGACGGACGGAGCGACCCCCGCCTCGTCCTCCGGACCGCCGAGGGAGAGCGGACACTGACGCGCTGGAACGGAGCGCCTGCCCCGCCGCGATGGACCCGCCAGGGGACTCTTCTCCTCCCCGACGCCGAATTCATGGACCGGTACCGGATCCAGCGCGACCTCTACGAGGTGACGCTTTCCGGGGAGGTGACGCGGGTGACGAGCGGCATGCGTGTCATTCACGCGGATCCCCATCCCGGAGAGGGACCGATCGCGGCGGTCCTCGGGGGCGAAGGAACGACGCGGCTCGCGCTCCTATCCAACGAGGGCGCTTTCCTTCGAAGCCTTCGCGAATCGGAACCGGGCGTCTACTGGAGCTTTCCCGCCTGGTCCCCCACGGGAGACCGGCTCGCGGTGATCCGCAGGCGGCCGGGAGGGATGAGCGCGGTCCTCGTCCTCGACACCGAGGGGGCGCTCCTCCATTTGGTCGTGGAGGATCGGAGCCTGAACACGGCACCGGCGTGGGCGCCCGATGGGAGCGCGCTCCTCTGGGGCTCGGACCGGTCCGGGGTCGCCAATCTCTACGGGGTCATTTTCGGGGAAGGGAGCGGGGCGCCCGGAGAGCCCCGCCAGATCACCGACCTTCTCACAGCGGGCACCTTTCCGGCAGTGGATCCGGCGGGGGACTGGATCTACCTCTCCGTACTCTGGGAGGAGGGGTGGGAGCTGGCGCGAGTCCCCTTCGATCCGGAGGGATGGTTCACCCCCCTCCCTGAGCTCGACCGATTCGCCCTGGGGCCCGGGGAGCCGTCGCCCGGCGCCGCGTCGGGGCCGCCGGCCACGGCCGCGCCGGTCCGCTATTCCTCTTTCCCCACCCTCCTTCCCCGTTACTGGCTTCCGATCTATCGGGAGGAGGAACGCGTGGCCGATCGGCGCGTCCTCCGGGAGGGATGGGGGATCGAGACCTCGGGAACCGACCTCCTCGAGCGGCACGGTTATTCCGCCTGGATCGCGGCACTCTTCTCGCGAGAAGAGACCCGGGTGGAGTGGAACGCCCGCTATCGGTGGGCCGGACTCGGAAACCCCGTGCTGTCGTTCGAGACCGGCCAGGAGTGGGATGCACAGGCATTGGTCCGCGTTCCGCACGAGGAAGGCGAGCCGGTGGATTCGCTCCTCCCCATTTTGCGCGAGCGGCATTACGGGGTCGCGGCCGAGCTTCGCCGCCAGGGCGTTCGGCGCTCCGTCTCGCTCACGCTCGGTGCCCGTCTCGTCTCGACCGAACGCCGTCTTTTCGAGCTCGACGGCGCCGAGAGCGGGCGCTACGGCTTTGTCCGCCCCGAGTCCGATCTGATCGAGGCGCGCGTGGCCCTCTCCTTCTCGACGGCACGCTCCCACCCCTTCTCGGTTTCGACGGAGTCCGGTGCGAGGGCCACCCTCTCGCTCCGGGAGCGGTGGGACCACTCCGTTCCCGACAGCCTGTCGGGGGACGCCGGCGCCGACGGAGGATTTCGCGAGGCGGTCGTCTCGGGGCAGCTCTTTCGTCCCCTGGCGGGGCCCGGGTACGCGAACCAGGTCCTGGCGCTTCGCCTCGCGGGGGGGGGCGCGGAGGGCCCGGGGACCGGAACCGGACAGTTTTCTGTGGGGGGAATTTCCCGTTTCTTCTCGGTTCGGGGGCACGACTCCGGCGGGCTTCGGGGGGACCAGGCCTGGTCGGCCTCCGCCGAGTGGCGTTTTCCCCTCGGAATCGTGAATCGGGGGCTGGGATCCTGGCCAGCCTACCTCGACCGCGTCGCCGCCGGGGTCTTCTTCGACGCGGGTGGGGCCCGGACCGCCGGCGACGGGGGGGGAACGAGTTGGGAAACCGTCGCTTCCGTGGGCGCCGAGGTCGTCTTTTCGGCGGCGTTTTTCTGGGAAGGGCTCGACCGAATCCGCCTGGGAACCGCTCTCCCGCTTGAATCTTCGCCCCAGCCGACGGCGTATTTTCGCGCAGGATGGTCGTTTTAGGCGACTCGGAAAATCTTCTCTTGACCCACTATATGTCGTGGGGTATTGTGGACCCTGCAACGACATTTCGTGTCGGCAGCCGTAGGCTCTCCACACAAATGTTCGTCGTGGGTCGCGGGTCCGGGAGCTTTTCCACGGACCCAGGGGTTCTTTTCCACGTAATTCCCACACCATCCTCCACGGCGTGGACGAGGTGTCGGCGGTGGAAGCGAGGCCCGCCGGAAAGTCTTTCACCGAATGGAGTCCCGTACCATGCCGTTCACCCCGGAGTCCCGCACCGCATCCGACGGTCTCCTCGCCGCCGGGCGCATTCCCGACGACCTGCCGGTCGCCGAATTCACGGAAAACGCCCGGCTCGTGCTGGCGCGCCGATACCTGACGAAGGACGAGGAAGGGAACCCGACCGAAGCGCCCGAAACGATGTTCTGGCGCGTGGCGCGGGTCGTCGCCGAAGAGGACCGCGACTTCGGCGCTTCGCCGGCCGCGGTGGAGGAGCTCGCTCGGCAGTTTTACGACCTCATGACCACGGGGAAGTTCGAGCCCAACTCCCCTACCCTGATGAACGCGGGGCGCCCACTCGGACAACTTTCCGCCTGTTTCGTGCTCCCGGTCGACGACGCGCTCTCGAACGGAGAGAGCGGGATTTACGACACACTGAAGGCAATGGCGCTGGTTCATCAGTCCGGCGGTGGCACCGGCTTCTCATTTTCGAGGATCCGTCCGGCGGGGGACACCGTCCGCTCCACGATGGGGGTCGCGTCGGGGCCGGTCTCCTTCATGCGCCTCTATGACGCCTCGACGGAAGTCGTGAAGCAGGGAGGAACGCGCCGCGGGGCGAATATGGGGATCCTGAGGGTCGACCACCCCGACATTCGTGCCTTCATCACCTGCAAGGACGACACGTCTCAGATCACGAACTTCAACATCTCCGTCGCGATCACGGACGAGTTCATGGAGGCGGTTCGCAACGACAGCGAATACGACCTAGTGAGCCCGCGTTCCGGAAAGGTCTTCGGGAGCGAAAACGCCCGTGAGATCTTCGGCCTGATCGTCCACGGGGCCTGGAAGACGGGAGAACCCGGCGTCTTCTTCATCGACCGCGCGAACGAATTCAACCCGGTGCCGCACCTCGGATCGTACGAAGCGACGAACCCGTGCGGAGAGCAGCCGCTCCTTCCCTACGATGTCTGCAACCTGGGGAGCATCAATGTCGGCAAGTTCGTTCGTGCCGACGCGGAACGCTTCGACGATCCCGCGGGGAAGGTGGACTGGAGCGCGCTCGCGCGGGTGGTGCATCTCTCCGTCCACTTCCTGGACAACGTGATTGACGCGAATCGGTATCCGCTCGAGCAGATCACCCGGCTCGCGCAGGAGATCCGGCGGGTGGGGCTCGGGGTGATGGGGTGGGCGGATCTCCTGGTCCGCGTAGGCGTCCCCTACGATTCGGAAGACGGGGTGGACATGGCGCGGGAAGTCATGGAGTTCGTCAACGAGCAGTCCCGCCTTGCCTCGGAGCGGCTCGCCGAGAGCCGCGGGGTCTTCCCGGCCTGGGAAGGGTCCATCTGGGGCCCCGACCCGACCTGCGCGCGCCGCGACGACGGGTCGCGGATTCGCCCGCAGCGCCGCCTCCGGAACTGCAACCTGACGACGGTGGCGCCCACGGGGACGATCTCGATTTTCGCGGGGTGCTCGGGCGGAATCGAACCTCTCTTCGCCGTTGCCTTCATGCGGAATCAGGCGGGGGCCTTGATGCCCGACGTCAATGAAGATTTCGTGCGGCTCGCCAAGGAAGGGGGGTGGTATTCCGACGAGTTGATGGAGCGGATCGCTTCGGAGGGACACATCCACTTCGAAGAGGTCCCGGAAGAGCTGCAGCGCGTCTTCGTGACCTCGCACGACATCGCGCCGGAGTGGCACGTCCGGATGCAGGCCGCCTTTCAGGATCATACGGACAGCGCGATCTCGAAAACCACGAATTTCTCGAACGAGGCGACCGAGAAGGACGTGCGTGAGATTTACGAGCTCGCCTTCCGCCTCGGATGCAAGGGCGTGACCGTCTATCGCGACGGCTCGCGCCCGATGCAGGTCCTCTCGACGGGGAAAACGGGGAAAAGCGAAGTCGCGGATCGGGAGAGGGCGGCCCTCGAGAGCCAGCTGGCGGATGCGCGCGAAGAGGCGCATCGCCTCCGGGTGGACCTGGAGCGGTCCCGGCGGGAGCGAGAGGAGCGGGACGAGGAGGCACGCGCGGGACGGCACAAGCGGCAGCGTCCGGAAATGCTCCGCGGGCGCACGGTCAAGATGAACTCCCCCCTCGGCGATCTCTACGTCACGATCAACGAGGACGAGAGCGGCCGTGCCTTCGAGGTCTTCTGCACACTCGGAAAGGCCGGGGGCGCGGCGATGGCGGACACGGAGGCGATCGGCCGTCTCGCGTCGCTCGCCCTTCGCTCGGGGATTCCGATCACGGCCGTGCGGGATCAGCTCCGGGGGATCTCTTGCGACCGCGCCGTGGGGATCGGGCCCAACAAGGTCCTCTCGGCGCCGGACGCGGTCGCGCAGGCCATCGAGCGGTACCTCGCCGAGCGCGAAGGAGTGCAGGAGGAGCTCTCGATCCTCAGTCCCGCGCCGGTCGGGACCGCTTCGGGGACCCGCCCGGAGGCCGGCTCGACGCGAATGGCGGCCCAAATGGACCAGTCCTACCTCGGGAGCTGCCCCGAGTGTGGTACCGGCCAGCTCGCGTACGAGGAAGGGTGCGTGAAGTGCCACGTCTGTGGGTACAGCGAATGCGGGTGACGGAGTAAGGCAACGATGCCGTGGGGCCGGGGCGCCGGAGAGCCTCGGCCCCCGATTTCCGGCGCCTCCGCAAAGGCACCATTCCCCCCTTTTCGAGTTCCTAACCGGCCCTCCCCACCCTATACTTTGGCTCCGTCCGCCGTCCATCGAGTACGGAGAACCCCGATGACCCAGGCCGTGGATTCCCGAACGCCTGAACTCCTCGCCGAAGCCGAGCGCTGGTGCGCCCATAACTACGAGCCGCTCCCGGTCGTCCTGGAGCGGGGCGAGGGGGTGTGGGTCTGGGACGTACAGGGAGCCCGCTACCTCGACATGCTCGCGGCGTACTCGGCGCTCAACCAGGGGCACCGGCACCCCCGAATCGTCGCGGCCGCGCGCGAACAGCTCGACCGACTGACGCTGACCTCACGCGCGTTCCACAACGACCAGATGGGCCCCTTCCTCCACGAGCTCTGCGAGGCAACCGGGTACGAGCGCGCCCTCCCCATGAATACGGGGGCGGAAGCGGTCGAGACCGCGATCAAGATGGTGCGGAAGTGGGGCGAGGAAATAAAAGGGGTCGGGCGCAATCGGGGCGAGATCGTCGTCTGCGAGGGAAATTTCGCCGGACGGACGACGACGATCATCTCCTTTTCCTCGGAGGAGCAGTATCGTGCGGGCTTCGGTCCGTACACGCCGGGATTTCGGCTCATTCCCTACGGGGATGCCGAGGCGCTCCGGAACGCCATCACGGAAAACACGGTCGGGTTCCTCGTCGAGCCGATCCAGGGAGAGGGCGGGGTCGTCGTCCCCCCGGACGGGTATCTCGCGGCCGCCGCGGAGATCTGCCGCCGGGCGGGAGTGGCTCTGATGGCGGACGAGATCCAGACCGGGCTCGGCCGCACCGGCCGCCTCTTCTGCTGCGAGTGGGAGGGGGTCCGCCCGGACGTCATGATCGTCGGGAAGGCGCTCGGTGGTGGAGTGTATCCGGTTTCGGCGGTCCTGGCGGACGACGTGCTGATGGACGTCTTCCGCCCCGGGGACCATGGCTCCACCTTCGGCGGCAACCCGCTGGGCGCGGCGGTGGCTCGCGCCTCCCTTCGCGTGGTGCTCGAGGAGGAGCTCTCCGAAAGGGCCGAGGCGCTGGGGGGCTGGTTCAGCGGGGCCCTTCGCACGATCGAATCGCCCCACGTGGACCAGGTCCGGGGAAGGGGACTCATGATCGGGGTGGTGATCCGGGAGAGCTCGGGTCCCGCGCGCCCCTTCTGCGAGGCCCTGATGCGCCGCGGCATCCTGGCGAAAGAGACGCACCGGCAGGTGGTGCGCTTCGCCCCTCCGCTCACGGTCGAACGCCAGGTCCTCGAGGACGCGCTGGAAGAGATCGCGCCGGTCCTCCGCGGCGAGGGCGTCCACCTGGACTGATCCCCCGGGGCTACCTCCGGCGGGCCCGCACTCCCGGAGACCCCGGGCGCGCGTCCCCCGCGCCGCACCTTACCACTCGATCATGCCCCGCTCCGAGCCGTCCACCCGCTCGGCCTGGCCGTCGCCGAGGAGGACATCGTCCACCTGCGAGTATAAAAATTCCCGGGCCTTCGGGTCGCGTGGGTCGAGCCCGTAATGGTTGATGAGGAGGGTCTGGTGTTTCAACCAATCCCCCCAACAGGCACTGCAGATCGAGGCCAGGATTCGTTTGCCTCGCTCGTTTCGGAAGGGAGGGTTCTCGAGGGCGGGGCGTTCCTCGCCGCAACGGCGGCAGTGAATCAACTCCAAGGGGGCCCTCCACTGTGGACGCGCGAATGGGGATGCGGTATTTTTCCGAGCTTAGCGCGGATCGTAACTGCTCCCGCGTGTTCGAGAGCTACCCGTTCCGACCAGGCTGGTTTCTTTCGCCGGATGGGTTCGATGCTGAAAAAGGCGCAACTGACGCACATAGAGAAGCGGCTCCTCCAGGAGCGTTCTCGGGCGCTTCGCTCCCTGGGTCTCTTCGACCAGATGGCGAAGGCCGACCGCGAGTCCCACGATTCGGATCTCGCGGCGTACACGGATCACATGGCCGATCAGGGAACCGAGGCCATGGAGCGCGAGAAGGCGGCGCTCTTCGCCACTAAAGAGGGGCGGTACCTCTATCGCATCGAGGAAGCGCTCCGGCGCCTCTATAACGAGCCCAAGAAGTTCGGGACCTGCCACACCTGTGGGGCCGAGATCGGCTTCGAGCGGCTCGACGCCCTCCCCCACGCGCGCTATTGCATCGACTGCAAGGTCCGTGAAGAGGAGTCGGTCTAGGGAACGCTCCTAGCCCACCTCTTCCAACTCCTCCTCGGGCGCCGCAATCTCGGGGCTCGCCTCGCGCCACAACGCTTCGATCTGATCGCGGACCTCACGGATCCTCCCCTCGATGGGGTCGTCCTGGAGGTGATAACGAGCCGCGCTCAGCGCGCGGAAGGCGCGCCAGAGCGCCGAAGAGGCCGGCGTCTGCTCGTGGCTCCGTCGCTTTTCTCCGCGGACGCGCGCGAGTGTCCACTCGGCCATCTCGTCGTCTAGAAGCATGACCTCTCCGTCCGACTTGGACTCGGCGTCCACGAACTTCTGAAGCCGCTTCTTGAAGCTCTTGGGGACTCCGGCCACGATGTAGATGGAAAGGTCCTGTCTGAGAAGGATTTCGGGAGCCATGCAACCTCCGGGTTCGTCTTCGGGTCAGCCGTCAGAGCACATCGAGCAAAAATTTTCCGAGGAGTGCCGCCTGCCATTTCCGCATTCCTTCGACCGCCGCGAGCTCGTCCAGATTCGCGGGGGGAGACTCCGCGAGGAGCTGAAGGATGCCATTGGGAAGCAATGTCCCACGGGCGATTCCCAGGATCTCCGCGTGGGCGTTTCGGATTTCCTTGAGGCGGGCGAGCCTCTCCTCGACCTCGGGGGTCGGGCGCCCGTTGCCGTTGCGCGTGCGTGGCGTGCGCGGGTAGCCGCGGAGCTCCGACTCCGCGAGGGAGTCCACCGCCGTGAAGCGGCGGAGGAGCTCCCCGCCGCGGGAACGCGCCAGGTTTCGGTTCATCCCGGGCACGGACTCGAGCTCGCGCACCGACTGGGGCGCGAGGCGGACCGCCTCGACCAGGGCGCCGTCCCCGACCACGCGAAATAGAGCACGGTCCCACTCGCGAGCGACCTCGTCCCGCCACTCGAGCGCCTCCCGCAGGCGATCCACTTCGCGGGCGCCTAGCCCGCGCGCGAGCTTCACCCGCGTCACCGGGTCCTGATGCCCGTTCGGCTCGAATCTCACCTTTTCCAGCTCCCGGCACTCTTCGCGGGCCCACTCGACGCGATCGAGCGCGTCCAGCTCGGCCAGAAGTCCTTCTGCGAGCTCGTGGAGGTGCGAGGTGTCGTGCGCGGCATACTCGCGCATCGCGTCCGGAAGAGGGCGCTGGGCCCAGTCCGCCTTCTGGTACTTTTTCGAAAGGCGAATCCCGAATCTGTTTTCCAGGAGCGAAGAGAGGCCTACGGTTTCGGAGCCGATGAGCGCGGCGGCGATCTGCGTGTCGATGAGCCCCCGGAGCGCGATCCCGAGGTCGCGCTCCAGCAGGCGGATGTCGTAATCCGCTCCATGCATGACGACCTCGATGGCCGGATCGCGCAGGAGGGGCCCAACGACCGGCTCGGGGTTCACCGCGAGCGGGTCCAGGAGAAAGGTCTTGGGTCCGACCGTCAGCTGGAGGAGGCAGAGGCGATCCGAGTACCGGTGGTAGCCGGCCGCTTCGCAATCGAGCGCCACGCGGCTCGCCCCGGCGAGCGCTGACCCCACTGAGTCGAGGCCCCCGGCGTCATCAACAACCTGGATGTCCATGGGGCTCCCCCTCCTCCGCCCGCACGCAATATCACACTGAAGTGCTTGTGGATACACGCTTTCCAGTCCCAAAGTTCCGTCGCATGAAGCCCCCGCAGGGTGGGCCCTGCCAGGCGCGCCATGAGGACCCGGAGGCGGGTTGGAGCCCCCATGCAAGGTCGGGGAACGCGCCTTGCCCTCCCTCGGGCCCCCGACCAACTTCGGAAACGCCTTCTCGTCTTTCTCCCCACGGGGCCTTGCTTCCATGCGCCGCACCAAGATCGTCTGCACGATCGGCCCCGCGACGGCGGCCGCGGGGACGATTCGGGAGCTGGTTCAAGGAGGGATGGACGTGGCGCGGGTCAACCTCTCCCACGGGGACCGCGACACCCACGCGCGGGTGATCCGCCGGGTCAAAGAGGCCGCGGCGGCCGAGGGACGCCCCGTGGCGATCCTGGCCGACCTCCAGGGCCCGAAGATTCGCATCGGCCGCCTCGACCTCCCCGTCGAGCTCGAGCCCGACGACGAAGTCGTCCTGGCTCCGGAAGGGGATGTCGGGCCGGGAGAGCTTCCCACCACCTACTCGCACCTGGCGCGCGACCTGAAAGCGGGCGACCGGGTGCTCCTCGACGACGGGCTCCTCGAGTTGAGGGCGGAGGGCGTTGACGGAGACCGCGTCCACCTCCGCGTCGTGCGTGGCGGAGTCCTGGGGAGCCACAAGGGGATCAGCATTCCCTCGGGCGCGGCCTCCGCGCCGTCCCTGACCGAAAAGGACCTGGGCGACCTCGCTTTTGTCCTGGAGGAGGGGGTCGAATGCGTGGGGCTTTCTTTCGTCCGGGCCGGATGGGACGTCCGGAACCTGAAAGCGAGGATCGGGGGGCAGGCCCTCACGGTTGCGAAGATCGAGCTCGCCTGCGCCCTCGAACACCTGGACGAGATCCTGGAGGCGGGCGACCTCGTCATGGTCGCACGCGGGGACCTCGGCGTGGAGCTTCCCTTCGAGGAGGTGCCGCTGGCCCAGAAGCGACTCATCCAGAAGTCGAACTTTCACGCCCGGCCGGTGATCACGGCAACACAGATGCTCGAGTCCATGATCGAGCACCCGAGGCCCACGCGGGCGGAGGCTTCCGACGTGGCGAACGCGGTCCTCGATGGCACGGATGCGGTGATGCTCTCCGGAGAGACGGCGGTCGGGCGCTACCCGCTTCTCGCACTCGACGCCCTCGTGCGAATCATCCGGGAGATCGAGGCGAGCGGCGTGCTCGAGGCGGGGCCGCGTTACGTGGCGAGCCCCGGACCGGACGGGCGGACCGGGGCCACCCGACGGGAACACGCCGTCGCGTCCGCCACGGTGAACGCCCTGAAGACCCTCGACGCGCCGGCCGTGCTCGTGATCACCCGGAGTGGTTTTTCGGCGCGGCTCGTGGCCTCGCACCGCCCGCCGGTTCCCATCTTCGCGGTCACCACGGACCCGCTCACCTACCGGCAGCTCGCGCCCGTCTGGGGGGTCATCCCCCTCCTCGCAAGCGAATCCGAAGTCAGCTACGAGGCGCTGCGGGATTTCGGGAGTCGCGCGATCGTTGCCTCGGGACTCGGCGTTCCCGGCGACACGGTCGTCGTCACGGCGGGCTTCCCCTTCCATCAGTCGGGCTCGACGAACACCCTGAGGGTCGAGCATCTCTGATGGGCCACGCCGTGACGATGCCTCGCGCCCCGCTGAGCCCCGGCTTTCCGGCTTCGGCGCCTCGCCGATGAAGCTCACCTTCCTCGGCACCGGGACCTCGTTCGGCGTTCCCGTTCTCGGTTGCGGATGCGCCGTCTGCACTTCCCTCGACCCGAAGGACCGGCGCCTTCGCCATGGGGCGCTCCTCTCCTGGGAGGACGGGAAAACGATTCTCGTGGACACGCCGCCCGAGCTTCGGCTGCAACTCCTGCGGGAGGGCGTGACGCGGGTGGACGCGGTCTGGTTCACGCACGTGCATGCGGATCACCTCCACGGGGTCGACGACCTCCGCATCTTTTCGATGAGGACCCGGCGGAGCCTCCCCGCCTACGCCTCCGAAGAGGCGTGCGCTACGATCGTACGGCGCTTCGACTACATCTTCGACCCTTCGGTGCGACCCGGGCCCGGTTCTTCGAAGCCCCACCTGGAGATGCACGCGGTCCGGGCGGGAGAATTCACCCCCGTCGCCGGAGAGAACTTCGTCCCGATCGAGGTGCCGCACGGGCCGATGCGCGTCATGGGCTTCCGAGTGGGAGATCTCGGCTACGTCACGGACGCGAAGCGGCTTCCCAGCGAGGCGATGGCCCTTCTCGAGGGCGTACGGGTCCTCGTGCTCAACGCCCTCTGGTGGGGGGATCCCCACCCGACCCACTTCAACGTGGAGGAAGCGGTGGAAGCCGCGCGACTCATTGGAGCCGAACGAACGTTTTTCACGCATTTCACCCACCGCGTGTCCCACACCGCGCTGGCGGAGCGCCTTCCCGCGGGAATCGCTCCCGCGTACGATGGGCTGACCGTGCGCGTGGAGGAAAAGGAGAGCCCCGGGCCCGTGGAGCTTCGGGGTGCGAGCGACAGCGGAGAAACGCCGACGTGACCAGGATCACACTCGATCCATCGAACCTCCTCGATTCCAGGCTCGGCAGTCCCGGCATCGAGGCGCGAAGATTGACCGGGGACCTCGCGGATCGCTTCCGCGCGGCCCACGCGGAAGCCGAAGCGCGAAGGGAGTCCGGTGAGGCCGGCTTCTTCGCCCTCCCCTACGCGCAGGAGGCGATGGAAGGGGTCCGGGAAGTCGCGGACTCCTTCGGACAGTGGTTCGAGGCGCTCGTGGTTGTGGGAATCGGGGGCTCGAGCCTCGGGGCCCGAGCGATCGCGGACGCCCTCCTGAAACCCTACTGGAACGAGCTCTCTCCAGAGGAG
Organism: Gemmatimonadota bacterium; assembly: GCA_040882465.1. NCBI lineage: Bacteria > Pseudomonadati > Gemmatimonadota > Gemmatimonadota bacterium. Next base: position 9,246 of record JBBEBG010000002.1, on the reverse strand, counting down.
AGGGAGCACTTTCCCAGGCTCTATTTCCTGGAAAACGTGGATCCAGGCACGACGAAGGCACTCCTGGGGCGGCTCGACCTCCGGAAGACGCTCTTCAACGTCGTGAGCAAGTCGGGATCCACCGCGGAAACGATGGCGCAGTATCTCGTGGTCGAGGAAGCGCTCCGCGCGGTCCTCGACGAGGCGACGCTCCCGGGCCACCTCCTCTTTACGACCGACCCCGTTTCCGGGGCGCTGCGGAAGCTCGCGGGAGAGCGGGGGATCCCCGCGCTCGAGGTCCCGGCCAATGTCGGTGGACGTTTCTCCGTCCTCTCCGCGGTCGGTCTTCTTCCCGCGGGGGTGGTCGGGGTGGACCTCGCCGAGCTCCTCGCCGGAGCAGCGGCCATGGACGAGCGCTGCCGCACGAACGTGCTGGAAGAAAATCCGGCCGGCCTCTTCGCCACACTCCTCCATGCGGCCCACGCGGAGTCCGGGCGGAGCATTCACGTCTTCATGCCCTATGGCGACCGGCTTCGGACCCTCGGGCTCTGGTTCCAGCAGCTCTGGGCGGAGTCGCTCGGAAAGGCACGGGACCGGAAGGGGAATCCCGTGCATGTGGGACCGACGCCGGTCGCGGCGCTCGGCGCCGTGGACCAGCATTCCCTTCTCCAGCTCCTCATGGAGGGCCCGCAGGACAAGGTCGTCTGCTTTCTCCGGGTCGAGGAGCGGGACTCCCCGGTGGAGATCCCGAGGAGCCACCCGGAGGTCGGCGCCTTTTCCTACCTGGGCGGACACACCCTCGACGAGCTCCTCGAGACCGAGAGGCAGGCCACCGCCGAGGCTCTCCGCCGTGCCGGTCGGCCCTCGCTGGCCATCTCGGTCCAACGCCTGGACGCGCGTGGGTTGGGGGGCCTCATCATGCTCTTCCAGATCGCCACGGCGTACGCCGGTGAGTTATACGGAGTGGATCCCTTCGACCAGCCTGGGGTCGAACTCGGAAAGGTTCTGACCTACGGAATGCTCGGGCGGGAGGGTTACCCACTGTCACCGCCCGGGAGCGAACCCTAACTTGAGCCCAGTCCGCGGGATCGAGCCCGAACACGGATCGAAGGCGAAGAGGAGGAGGGAAATGCGGGATCGTGACGAGGTGCCCTACATCGTGGTGGAGCGGGAGAGCGGCGGGGTCGGAGCGTTCATTTTCGGGGCGCTCCTCGGCGCGGGGATCGCACTCCTGTTCGCCCCCAAGTCGGGTGAAGAGACGCAGCGGGAGATCAAGGAGAAGGCGCTGAAGTTCCGCGACGCCGCGGAGGAGCGCGTCCGCGAGATGCAGCGCCAACTCGAGGACAAGCTGGACCAGACTCGTACGGAGGTGATGGACCGCGTGGACCAATTCCGCACCGCCGTGGAGTCGGGAAAAGAGACTGCGCGCGAGGCCCGGGGCGAGCTGGAGGACCGGATCGAGCGCTCGAAGGCGGCTTACCGCGCGGGGGTGGATGCAGCCCGGGCGGCGGCGAAGGAGGGAGAGGAGTCCTGATTTACGCGAGGGCGCCGCACGGGGGCCGCCCGATTCGTGATCAACCCCTTTAGGCGGCGGGATTCCTCCGCGGAGCCCGCGCGTCCCCCGCTCCGCGAACGCCCCGGACCGCTCGGCTTCCTGGCCGAGCTCTGGACCATTGTCAGCCGGAGCGACTTTTTCTTCCTGGCCGGCGCGATCACCTTCAACGTCCTGCTCGCCGGGGTTCCCCTCCTCCTTCTCGTCGCGGGGCTTTTGGGATTCGTCCTGACCGCCCGATTCGGCGGTGCCTCCCCGGAGCTGATCGAGGTCGTTCTCTCGTATTTTCCGGCGGTCGAGGGAGACATCGAGCTCACCCAGGCGGTCCGTGGCCTTCTCGGGGGGCTGATGGAGGAGCGCACCGGCTTCACGATCCTCGCGGCTCTTTTCCTCCTTTGGATCTCGACCCGCCTCGTCTCGACCCTTCGGGTCGTCCTCCGGCAGGTTTTCCATGTGGAGAAGGACCGGGGGATCCTCGTGGGAAAACTCTTCGACATTTATGTCGTGGTGGTGGGCGGTTTCCTCCTCGTTCTGAACGTGGGTGTGACGGTGGCATCCCGGGCGCTCGGCGACGTCGGGGCCGGGCTCGGCCTCGCGAGCCGGGTCGCGGAGCTCCTGCAGGCCACGGCGGGGCACGTGATCTCCTTCTCCGCGGCCTGGATTCTGTTTTTTCTCCTCTATCGGTATGTCCCGGCGCGCCTTATCCCCTTTCGCACCGCCACCGTTGGCGCGACATTTGCTACAGTTGTTTTCGAGGTCATGAAGGGGGTGTTCGCCTGGTACGCCACTTCGGTGGCGAATTACTCGAGCGCCTACGGGAGCCTCGCGGTCGTAGCGATCCTTTTTCTCTGGATTTACTACAGCGCCGCGGTCTTCATCCTGGGGGGCCAGGTGGCCCGTGTGTACGAGAAGCGGAGGGTCAAGCGAATGGACGCGATTCAGGACGCCCGCGAAAAGACGCAGGAGGGCGGTGGCCCCGGGACGGTCGCTGCCATTCTGGCAGTATTTTCGCTCCTTGCTTCTTCCCTCCTCCTTCCGGCCGGCGCCGCCGGCCAGGACGGACTCGCGCCCTTCGGGGGGAATGGGAAGACCACGGGCTTCCTCAATGGCGGCGAAGGGGTCGTCCTCGCCGAGCAGACCCTCGAACGAAACCTCTCCCTCGATCGTCCGCTCGTCCAAACGGACGGGCCCTACATCGTGGTCCACATCGCCGAAAACCGGGTGCTCGTCATGGAGGGGACCGAGGTCGTCTGGTCCGCTCGCGCCGGGACCGGAACCGGGTATCAGCTCGAGGGACAGGGCCGGGAGTGGACCTTCACGACTCCGGTCGGGCTCTTCCACGTTCTCCGCAAGGAAAAAGACCCCGAGTGGATCGCGCCGGATTGGTGGTACGTGGAACAGGGCCGTGCAATCCCCGCGCCCGAGGACCGCTACCGGTCCCCCAACACCCTCGGGACCTCGGCGCTTTTTCTCGGCGACGGCATCGCGATCCATGGCACCGACCGGCCCCAGCTCCTCATCGACTTCATCAACCCCGATGACAGGCGCGTCTCGCACGGTTGCATCCGGCTGACGAACGAGGCCGCCCGCGAGTTGTACCACCGCGTCGGGGTGGGAACGCCGGTCCTCATCTTCTAGGACGGGACACTAGCCCCGCGCCTCGGAGGCACGGTGGCGAGCACCGCGGTGGAGGCGGGATGAACGAGGAGCGTGGAGGGCGCCGGATCGTCGCGACGAACCGGAAGGCTCGCCACGAGTATCACATCCTCGACACGTGGGAGGCGGGGCTGGTCCTCGCTGGGCCCGAGGTGAAGTCGCTCAGGGAAGGAAAGGTCTCCTTCAAGGACGCCCACGCACGTGTCGAAGGGGGAGAGATCTGGCTCCACTCGCTCCACATCTCACCCTACGATCCGGCGAACCGCTGGAACCAGGATCCCGAGCGGCCGAGGAAGCTCCTCCTGCACAGCCACGAGATCCGAAAGCTGATCGGGAAGGTGGAGGAAAAGGGATTGACCCTCGTCCCGCTCGACATCTACTTCCGAAACGGGTACGCACGAACGACCCTCGCGCTGGCCCGAGGGAAGCAGCTCCACGACAAGCGAGAGAAGCTGAAGCGCCGCACGCAGGAGAGGGAGGCCCAACGCGCGATGCGCCGGGAGTGAACGGAATGCACTGCCGCATGAAGACCCCAGTAACGATCCGCCGCCCCTTCCTCCTGTCCGCCGCCCTCTTCACACTCCTCCCCGCATCCCTGGCCGGCCAGGGAGGAAGAAGCCTCGGAGTCAGCCTCCCGCACGGCCCCGGAAGCGCGATCCAGATCGCGAGCCATCGCGGGTATCCAGCCTTCGACGCCTCGGCACTGGGCCCTCTCGGCTGGGGCGCCTCGATCCGGCCCGACGGAGAAGACGTCGTGCTGCGGCACCGGTCCGGCCTCACCCTTCGATTCACGCCCGGCTCGCCTTTTTTCCTCTGGGACGAGGGGCTCCTCCAGACGGCGCACGCCCCTTACTGGTTCGGGGAGAGCCTCTATCTCCCGGTTCAGCTCCTCGTGGATCTCTTCCCCGGGCTCCTCCCCCGCGCATACCGCTTCGATTCGGAGCGCTTCGTCCTGCAGGTCGAGGGGGCGGGCGACGCGTCGGAGGCGACCGTGAGGAATCCGGTTCCCGGCTCCCCCTCTCCCCTCCCCCCCGCGACGACCCCGGCGGAGGCCCGCGCTCCCCGGATCGTCGTGATCGATCCCGGGCATGGAGGAGAGGACCCCGGCGCGATCGGCGGTCGCGGGACTCGCGAAAAGGACGTGGCGCTGGCCATGGCGATGGCCCTCGCGCGGGAGCTCGCGAATGATCCCGGAATCGAGGTGCGCCTCACTCGGGACCGAGACGTTGCGATCCCCATCTGGAGCCGGGGGGAGTCGGCGACGGGGTGGAAGGGGGACCGCCCGGGTGTCTTCATCTCGATTCACGCCAACGCGCTTCCGGACCGAACCGGAGTCCGCGGATTCGAGACGTATTTCCTCTCCGAGGCGAGGGACGAGCACGAACGACGTGTCGCAGCGCTGGAGAATGCCCCGCTCGCGGCGGGCGCGTCGCCGGGGGGCGCGACCGCGGGAGATCCCCTCCTCGGGGCCATCCTACGCGACCTTCGAACCTTCGACCACCAGCACTGGTCCGCAGCGCTGGCCGATCAGGTTCAGAGGGAGCTGGGGGCCTTTCACCCGGGTCCCGACCGCGGAGTCAAGCAGGGGCCGTTCGCCGTGATCACGAACTCGATGATGCCATCGGTCCTGGTGGAGTTGGGGTTCATCACGAATCCCGAGGAAGAACGTCTCCTTTCCCACGCCGAGTTTCACCGCGATACCGCGCGAGCGATGGCGAGGGCCATCCGGCGTTTCTTCGAAAGTTATCCCCCCGGCCAGTAAGAATGGATCAGACGGTCGAGCGCTTCGGGATCCGGTTCGGGAACCCGATTCTCCTCGCCGCGGGGACCTGTGGGTTTGGCGAGGAGGTCGCCGAGGTCGTGGACCTCGATCGCGTCGGTGGACTCGTCACGAAGTCCGTAACCCTCGAGCCCCGCGTAGGGAATCCCGCGCCGCGAGTGGCCGAGTTCCGCGCGGGGATGCTGAATTCGGTCGGGCTGGCGAATCCTGGCGCTTTTGCCGTCCTCCGGGAGAAGCTCCCCTGGATTCGGGACCATCTTGCGGAGCTCCCCGTTTTTTTGAGCGTTGCCGGAAATACGCTGGACCAATATGTCCGCACCGTGGAGATTCTCGAGGGAGGGACCGGCTTCGTGGGCTTCGAGCTGAACCTTTCCTGCCCTAACGACGCGAAACAGGGGGCCTTTCCTTTCGCCCTCGACCCGGATGCGATCCAACAGGTGGTGGGAAGAGTTCGTTCGGTCACGCCGCGTCCCCTCCTCGTGAAGCTCGCTCCGAACGCTCCCGTACTCGAACCGGTGATCCAGGCGGCGGAGTCCGAGGGCGCGGATGGGCTCACTCTCGTCAACACCCTTCCGGCCCTGGCCTTCGATCCGGAGACCCGCAGGCCGGTCCTCGGGGCCGGATCGGGAGGGATGAGTGGCCCGGCCCTCCTCCCCATCGGGGTGCACGCGGTCTGGAGCGCGTCGCGTCTCACCCGGCTCCCCCTCGTGGGCGCCGGCGGCGTGGCGAGCGGGGAAGACGCGCTCCAATACCTCCTCGCCGGGGCGTCTCTCGTGCAGGTCGGAACGGCGTCATTTTGGGATCCGCGGGCAGCCGGAAGGGTAGCAGAAGAGTTACAAAGGTACGGAGTTTCGCACGGGATCCGATCCGTCGCGGAACTGGTCGGCGCCGGGGAGGTGGGGAGCGAACCGACGCCCTCTTCCCGGAGCCGGGACGAGGGTCCTGATGCATCCCTCGAGCAGGTGGGGCATGCCCGGGGCTGAGGTGATCGTCGCGCTCGACTTCCCTTCCGGGGGGAGTGCCCTAGAACTCGTGGACCGGCTCGGTGGGCGCCCGGGGTTTTTCAAGGTCGGGTTGGAGTTGTTCACGCGTGAAGGGCCGGCGATCGTACGCGAGCTCCAGGCGAGGGGGCACCGGGTATTCCTCGACCTGAAGCTCCACGACATCCCGAATACGGTCGCCGGCGCGGCGCGTGCGGCGGCCGAGCTGGGCGCCGACCTTCTCACGGTGCATGCCGTCGGCGGCCCCCGGATGGTGGCGGCGGCGCGCGGAGCAGTCGAAGGGTCGCCCACGCGGCTCCTCGGTGTTACGGTTCTCACCTCCCACTCGTCGGTGGAGCTCGCCGAGGCTTGGGGGCGCCCTTCCGCGGTCGCCGAAGAAGAAGTGGAGCGGCTGGCCATATCGGCCGTCGGGTACGGAGCGCACGGGATCGTGGCCGCGGCGGGAGAGGCACGACGAATTCGCGACCGGCTGGGGCCGGAGGTCCTGATCGTGGTACCGGGAGTCCGGCTCCCCGGCGAGGATCCCGGGGACCAGGCACGGACCGCGACCCCCGCCGAGGCGGTGAGCGCGGGCGCGACCTATCTCGTGGTCGGCCGGACGGTCACGAAGGCCTCGGATCCGGCGGTGGCGGCGGAAGCGGTCCGCGCAGCGATGGAACGGGGCGGGCGAAGCGAGTGATGACACACAGATCGAGGAGGGCCATCCTGTTGCGCGCCGCGTTGTCCCTGACCGCGATCGTCTTTCTTGTCCCCGCCGCGCTCCGGGGCATGGAGCTCGCACCGGTTGTCGCCGATACGATCCGCGTTCCGGGAAGCCCCCTCGAGGCGGCTTCGATCGCATTCGCGCGCGCGCTCGCCGATCCGTCCGGGGACGCCCTCACCTCCCTCCTCGCGCCCAGCGGAATCCGGCTTCACCTCGGAAACGCGGGCCACGTCGGGCTCTCGGCGCGACAGGCGGTCGCGTCCCTTCGAGAATTCTTGCGGGGCTACGACGGAGGGATCGCGGTCGTGAGCCGCGCGGCGCCGGTGGATGGCTCCCCGTTCGGAGGGTACGCCGAAGTCCTCTGGTCGGGGCGGGTCGCCGGAACCTCGCAGGACATCCAACGCACTCTCTTCGTCGGCTTCCTCAGAGACTCCGGGGAGTGGCAGGTGGACGAGGTACGACTCCTCCGGTGATCCCGGAGGCTTCTTCCGCCGACTCGATGACGCTTCGCCTCTACAACACGCTCACGCGTTCCCTCGATCCTTTCGAACCCCTCGAGGTCCGAAAGGTGGGGATCTACGGATGCGGCCCAACCGTCTATGGTCCGGCGCACGTAGGCAATTTTCGCAGCTTTCTCTTCTACGACATCGTCCACCGGTACCTCGAGTGGAAGGGGCTGGACGTGCGGTTCGTCATGAACTTCACGGACGTGGACGACAAGACGATCAAGGCGGCGGCGCTCGCGGGGAAGTCGCTGCACGACTACACGGCGCCGCACCTGAAGTCGGTCCTCGAGGAATCCGACCTCCTCGGGGTGCGCCGATTCGACGCCTATCCCCGCGCCACCGATTACATCCCTCAGATGATCCACCTGGTCCAGACCCTCCTGGATCGCGGGTTGGCGTATCCGACCGAGGAGGGGTCGGTTTTTTTCGACATCTCCGCCTTCCCGGAATACGGAAAGCTGTCGGGAAAGGACCTCGATGAAGGGCGGATCGGCGAGCGGGTCGCCCAGGATGAATACGGGAAGGAGGACGCGCGGGACTTCGCCCTCTGGAAGGCCGTAAAACCTGGGGACGAAGAGGTCGGGGCCGCCTGGGACGCGCCGTGGGGGCGCGGGAGGCCGGGGTGGCACCTCGAGTGCTCCGCGATGGCGCTCGCGGAAATCGGCCCGACCCTCGATCTCCACCTGGGTGGAGAAGACCTGGTGTTTCCGCACCACGAAGACGAAATCGCCCAATCGGAGGGGGCGACCGGGAAACCCTTCGTCCGGACCTGGCTCCACGTGAAGCACCTGACCGTGGAGGGGCGAAAGATGTCCAAGTCCCTCGGAAACTTCATCACGGTCCGCGAGCTCCTCGAGGGCGGGACGTCTCCCGCCGCGATTCGGCACCAGCTCCTCTCCGCGCAGTACCGGAGCGACCTGAACTTCACGCGGGAGGGGCTCGACGCCTCCGCTCGTGCGGTGAGCCGGCTCCTCGACTTCGAAGCCCGCCTCGGCGCCCACTCGACGGACGAGGGTGCGGACGCCGGAGATCTCGCGACTCTGGCGGACGAGGCGGTCGCGGCCTTCGCCCGCGCCATGGACGACGACCTGAACGTCTCCGGGGCGATGGCGGCGCTTTTTGTCTTCCTGAACAAGGTGAACGCCCTGCTGGATGGGTCGCCCGCCATCCGACCTAGTGAGAAGTCGCGGGCTCTCGGCGTCCTCGCCTCGCTCGACGAGGTGTTGGGGCTCCTCGAGGTGGGACGGAAGGACCGAAAAGTGGACGATTCGCTCCGAATCTGGGTCGAAGACCGGATTCAGGCTCGGGCCCGGGCACGCGATGAGCGGAATTGGGCGGCCGCGGATGCGATCCGCGATGAACTTGCGGGGAAAGGGATCGTCCTCGAAGACGGACCTTCCGGAACACGCTGGAAGCGTGATTGACACTTCTCCAGGCATAAACTAGACTAAAAAGCTCTGTTACCGCTGACGTAGCTCAACTGGTAGAGCAGCCGCCTTGTAAGCGGCAGGTTGGGGGTTCGAGTCCCTCCGTCAGCTCGTCCGCCGTGTCCGAGTCCGCGCTCTGCGCGGAGTCCGCACGGCGACGCGCTTGCTGGGGTGGGGTACCGAAGCGGTCAAACGGGGCAGACTGTAAATCTGCTGGCTCATGCCTTCGTAGGTTCGAATCCTACCCCCACCATAGGAGTGGCCGGCATCTCCGGAAGCCCGACGGAAAAATTCGCGGGTGGCGGGGGCGAAAAGACAGAGATTCAAGAGGAATCTGAAGGAATAGCGGCACGCCATGCGGGAGTAGCTCAGTTGGCTAGAGCATCAGCCTTCCAAGCTGAGGGTCGCGGGTTCGAGTCCCGTCTCCCGCTTTCCGGTGCAGGAACCTCAGGGGACCTGCCGGTGGCGAGGCTCCGGTAGCTCAGTGGTAGAGCACTTCCTTGGTAAGGAAGGGGTCGAGGGTTCAATTCCCTCCCGGAGCTCGTGAAAAAAGATGAGTCGGCTCCAGCGGACCTGAACGGAAGACCAAGAGGAAAGCGATGGCCAAGGCGAAATTCGAGCGAACGAAGCCGCACGTGAACG